>JBCKLP010000028.1:0-19478 GCA_038903735.1 Burkholderiales bacterium
AAGAAGGGCTTTGCATCCCTCTCCCGCCGGCGACCGAAGGAACCCCCCGTGGGAAAGAAGGGCTTTGCATCCCTCTCCCGCCGGGAGAGGGACCGAGGGTGAGGGGAATTCACGTTGTGGCCTCGCCCGTCACGAGATTTCGCAATCCTCAATAAACCGGTTTTCTCAGACCGATGTATCGATGACCTTGCGGTCGATTTCCTTGACGCTTTCCAGGCCGAGAAAGCCGAGGGTGGAAACCATGTCGGTTTGCAGTATGCGGATGGCTTGCTCAACGCCGGCCTCTCCGGCGGCGCCCAGCGCATAGGCGTAGGCGCGTCCCAGCAGGCAGGCATCCGCGCCCAGGGCCAGCGCCTTGATGACATCCTGGCCGCGCCGAACGCCGCTGTCGAACAGCACTGTGATGCGCCCCTTGAGCGCGTCGGTGATGCGCGGCAGTACCGCTATGGTGGAGCTGACGCTGTCCATCTGCCGGCCGCCGTGATTCGACACCACGATGCCATCGGCGCCGTGCTCCATGGCGAGCAGCGCATCCTCGGGCGACATGATGCCCTTGATGACGAGCTTGCCCTGCCAGCGCGCGCGCGCATGATCGATGTCCTTCCATGACAGGGTGTCGTCCTGCCCACCGCCCACTGCCATGCGCAGCACGGGGTTGAAATTGCGCCTGCCGCCGGGAAAATTGCCGTAGGCGAGGCGCGGCCCCAGCGCCACGTCGCGCAGCCAGTCAAAGCGCCGCATCATGTCGAGTACATTGGCAGGCGTGGTCCTTAGCGGCACGGTGAAGCCGTTACGTATGCTCTGCTCGCGCTTGGCGAATATCTGCGAATCGATGGTGAGCATCAGCACCGGACATGCCGCCGCGGCTGCCCGGTCGATCAGCGTGTCCGCGTGCTCGCGGTCCTGGTTGATGTAGAGCTGGAACCAGAAGGGTTTTTCGCGCGCGGCGCGCACTTCCTCGATGGAGCAGATGGAGCCGGTGGACAGGCAGGAGTTGATGCCCAGTCGCTCTGCGGCGCGCGCCGCGGCCACTTCACCGCGCCGGGAGAAAGCACCCAGCGAGCCGATCGGGCCGAGCAGCAATGGCATGGCCAGTTCTTCGCCCAGCACTGTGGTGGCGAGGCTGCGTTTGGATACATCCACCAGCACGCGTTGCCGCAAGCGGATGGCATCCAGGTCGGCCCGGTTGGCGCGCAGCGTCAGTTCAGCGAAGGAGCCGCCCTCGATATAGTCGTAGATGACCCTGGGCAGGCGGCGCTTGGCCTTGATGCGGAAATCTTCGATATTGACCGGATTGAACATGATTCCCTGCAGCCAAGGCCGGCCCGTGCGGCGCTTTCGGATGGATTTACTGCGGTGCGATTTTCAACGAGGTCACCGCCTGCCGGGTGATTTCCAAGGTGGATTTCATGGTGGCGGCGAATTGATCCGGTGTACTGCCCACGGCATTCATGCCCAGGTCGTTGAGTCGCTGCGTGACCTCCGGATCGGCCAGCGCCTTGGCAATTTCCGACTGGATGCGATGGGTGAGCGCTGACGGTGTGGCCGCGGGTGCCACCAATCCAAACCACGAAGGCATGGGCGTATAGGCAGGAAACGCCTCCTTGATGGTGGGCACATCGGGCGCGCGCTTCAGGCGCTGCTCCCCCAGCACCGCCAGCAGTTTCATCTTGCCAGTGGATAGATGCGGCCCGGCAAGTGTCATGGAGGGGAAAAACAAATCGATGCGTCCACTCAGCAGATCATTCAAGGGAACCGAAACATTGCCACCGGTATAGGGAATGTGCAGGACATCGATCCCTGCGGCCATTTTGAACGTCTCGCCGGTGAGATGAAAAAATGAACCCACGCCGTTCGAGCCATAGGACAGCTTGCCCGGATTCTTCTTGGCGTAATCGACCAGTTGCTGCACCGTATTTACCGGCACCGACGCGCTCACTGCAATGAAACTGGGGGAGGCCGCCACCAGGCTGATCGGCGCGAAATCCTTCATGGAGTCGTAGCCGGGGTTTTTCGAAGTCAGCATGCTCGCCACCAGTGCGCCGTTGCTGGAGTGAAACAAGGTATAGCCGTCCGGCGGGGCTGCGACCACCAGGCGCGCCGCCACCATGCCGCCGGCGGCGCCATTGGTCTCCACCACCAGGGCTTGGCCCAGATTGGCGCTCATCTTGCTGGTGGCCAGGCGGATGGCGACATCGCCGCTGCCGCCAAGCGGAATGGTGGAGATTACCTTCACCGGTTTGCTGGGCCAGGTTTGGGCGATGCACAAACCGGGGGCGGCGAGCGCCGCGGCAAGCAGGCTGAGTATTGCGCTGGAAATGGGTTTCATGTGGGCTCACTCCTCGTGGATTGGATTTGCGCATGCCGGCGTTCCAGTGGAGTCCGGGCTGCGGATTCCGATATTGTGCCCGCGTTTCACGCTGGTGTGCTGCGGCGTTTGTGCCCGCCGCATTACGATATTCGGGGTGTCAGCACCAGTTCGCGCAATGCGGCGCTGCGTGCCAGCGTCAGCCATACGAATGCCAGCACGATCACGCCGCCGCCGGCCAGCGCAATGCGAGGCCCAGCCAGGGCGCCTGCCACGTTCAGCAGGAAGCCGCTCAGATAGACCAGACTCCACACCATGGTAAAAACACCCATCACGCGTCCCCGGTAATGCTCTTCCACCAGCGTCTGCAGCGTGACCTGGGCAGTGGTCATGAAGTGCGCCTGCGCGAAACCGGCCAGTGCCATGAGCGGCGCCGACAGCCAGAACCAACTGCTGAGGGCGACGCCGATCAGCGCGCAGCTGAAGGTGGACAGGGCATAGACCATGAGATTGCGCGGCGTGATGCGTGCCTGCACCCAGGCGTAGGAGAGCAGACCGGAAAGCGCGCCCACACCCGCGGCGGATGCAAGGAGACCAAGACCCCGCGCATCAAGGTTGAGCAGTTCCTTGGCGAATACCGGCATCACATGCAAATAGCCCATGAGGATGGCGGCGTTCAGAAAGGCCGCGAGGATCACCATGCGGAACACTTCATTGCCGCGGATATAGGCCACGCTGGCGGTGAAATTGCCGAGCAGGCTGCCATGCGTGGGAGAACCACCCGAGGCCGGCCGTACCAGAAACAGGACCGCGATCATCATGCTGATGCCAGCGACCGAAATGGCAAAGCTCGCCTGTGCGCCGGCAGCGGCAATGACAAAACCGGCAATCGATGGCGCCAGGATGCGCGAGCCGCCGAATGCCATGGATATCAGCGGCACCGCCGAGCGCAGATGGGTGCGCGGCACCAGGCGCGGAAAAAACGCGGCGCGGGTGGGCTCGTCAATCGCATTGGAGATGCCGAGCAGAAAGGAGGCGAGGGCCAGATGCCATATCTGCGCTTGTCCAAGCACCACCACGAGCGCCGCCAGAATGATGCCCGCCGCGGCCAACAGTTGCGCGCCGCCGATCAGCTTGCGCGCATCCACCCGGTCGGCGAGCACGCCGCCCAGCAGGGTCAGTGCGAACTGGGGCGCGAAACTGCACAAGTGAATGAGGGCCAGTTGCGCCTGCGAGCCGGTGATTTCGTAGGCGAGCCAGCCCAGCGTGAACTGGAACATGTGCTGGCCCAGCACCTGCCCGGTGAGGCCGCCCCAGTAAAGGCGAAAGTCGCGCACCTGAAAGGCCATCAGGGTGCCGGCAATGCCAGATGCTGGTTTGGTGCTGCTCATCGTTCCCGGGTTGGTTCGGTAGCGGGTGCGCTGTGCGATTGCGCCCGCTTGTTCATGCTGGAACAAGCACGGTTGAAAGATTCAATATCTTAAACATTCTAAAATTTAACTCCATTGTTGGCGTACTTTATGAGAATTTGTCGTTATAGGATTTGACAACAAACCCTGTTAATCACCGGCTCAGGCGATTGCGCCCGGCCTGCTTGGCGCGATACAGCGCCTGATCAGCGGCGCGCAGCACCTCGGAAGGAGTTGACAGGCCGGAGCGCTCGGCGGCACCGATGCTGACAGTCACCGAAAGTACTTTTTCCGATGTGATGCGCGTTCCCTGCGCATCCGCGCGCAGCTGGCTGCCTGTCTTCGCGTCGTCGGGTCTATCCTCGCTGCGTACCGTCATCCGGTAACTCTCGATCGAGGCGCGCAGATATTCCAGGCTGGGCATGGCCTCCGCAAGGCAGCGGCCGGGGAACAGCACCGCGAACTCTTCGCCGCCATAGCGATAGGCGATCCCGCCGCCACCCACCAGCGCAAGGCGTGCGGCCACCAGCTTGAGCACCTGGTCGCCGATGTCGTGGCCGTGGGTATCGTTGAATTTCTTGAAGTGATCGACATCGATCATCGCCATTGCGCACACCGGTCCCAAGCCCGGCAGGCGCTCCTCCAGCGCGCGCCGTCCGGGCAGGCCGGTGAGTTCATCGTAGAAGGCGAGGCGGTGCGATTCCTGCAGCAGCGCGACCAGCAGCAGGATGCCGGCGGTTGCGGCAAAGGCGCTGAATGCGCCCGGCGCCGCATGCCATTCACAAGCGAGAAAAAACGCCACCACCAGTGCCGCCATGCCGACATCCAGCGGCCGCGGCGTGCTTGCCGGCGGTATCGGCCAGCAGCGCCAGACGGCCGCGACGAAAGCGGCAACGATCGCGATGCGTCCCACCAGCGGCGTGGGTGGTGAGCTGAACAGCCAATGATCGAGCAGCGCCTGCCACGCTGTGCCGGAAAGGGGATTGCGGCCGGCGCTGGCGACCCAGGCGACGGCGATGATTTCGGTAAAGGCGATCAGCCACCAGCGGTAATTGCGATGCTGGTAGATGCCGCGCTCGGCATACAGCAGGGCGAACAGAATGTTCGCCGGCACCAAAATGCTGATGGCGGTGAACACGGCGCGCTCTGGAAAGGCCTGCGCCCCGAAGCTGCTGGCGATCTGCAATCCGGCGTAGGCCGCCAGCAATGAAACGAAGGCGATGAAGGCGCGCCCGCGGTTATACAGAACGCTCAGGCACACGCCGGTGAGCAAGGCGAGCCAGGGCAGTACCGGCCCCAGCGCCGTCAGCGAAGAAGGCAGGGCCGGTGCTGCCGCCAGCGTTAGTGCGGCACCCAGCAGTACGAGCGCCGGCACCAGCATCGGGCGCGACAGCCGCAAGAGGTCAAGTTGCACAGCCATCAGTCGGTGCGACCTTCGAGAAATTCCGCCAGCACTCGGGCGGTGTGCGAGCGCGCGGCGGCCTTCAGGATGCGTGCCGGCTCGCCCTGCACAACCAGGCTGCCGCCTGCGTCGCCGCCTTCGGGCCCGAGATCAATGATCCAGTCAGCCTCGGCCATGACATCCAGGTTGTGTTCGATGACGACCACGGTATTGCCGGCATCCACCAGGCGGTGCAGCACGCGGGTGAGCTTTTCCACATCGGCCATGTGTAATCCTACCGTGGGCTCGTCGAGCACGTAGAGGGTATGCGGCGATTTGCGCCGGTCGACGGGGGCGTCCTGGTTTTCGCTTTGGGCGGCCTGCTTTCCGCCTCGGGCGTCCTGCTTTTCGCCTTGGGCGTCCTGCTTTTTGCCTTGGGCGTCCTGCTTTTCGCCTTGGGCGTCATTTGTATCTGCTGTCCTGCCCGTGTTGCCGGGAAGTTCGGGCAACTGGCGCACCTTCGAGAGTTCGGTGACCAGCTTGATGCGCTGCGCTTCGCCACCCGACAGTGTCGGGCTCTGCTGGCCGAGCGTCAGGTAGCCAAGGCCCACATCCTGCAGGAGACGCAGCGCGTGGTGGATGCCGGTGTGCGCGGAGAAAAATGCCACCGCCTCGTCGACGCTCATCGCCAGCACTTCGCCAATCGACTTACCCTTCCAGTGCACCGAAAGTGTTTCCGGGTTGAAGCGCACGCCGCGGCAACTGTCGCACAGCACTTTCACGTCGGGCAGGAAACTCATTTCTATCCTGCGCACGCCCTGGCCTTCGCAGGATTCGCAGCGTCCGCCGGCGGTGTTGAAGGAGAAGCGCGAGGCGGTCCAGCCGCGCATGCGCGCCTCGTTCGATTCGGCATACAGGCGGCGGATGGTGTCCCAGAAACCCACGTAAGTGGCTGGGCAGGAGCGCGGTGTCTTGCCAATGGGTGTCTGGTCGACCTCCAGCACACGACCCAGCAGATGGATATTTTTAATTTCCCGGCAGCCGCCGAAAACCATGTTGCCGGCGGCACGCGTGGCGCGGCGCTGCGAGAGCGCCACGGCACGCGCGGCATTGGCATGCAGCACGTCGCGCGCCAGTGTCGATTTGCCGGAGCCGGAAACGCCGGTGACGACAGTAAGGCGCGCCAGCGGCACGCGCACATTGACCTTCCTGAGGTTGTGCAAATCGGCGCCCAGGATCTGCAACGAGGGTGTATCGGGCCGCACCGGGTGGCGCGCTTTCGAAGCATGGCGGGTGGGATTTGCCAGATAGCGGCCGGTGACCGATTCCGGATTGCGCATCAGCTCTTCGGCCGTGCCCATGGCGATCACGTAACCACCCTCCTTGCCGGCGCCGGGCCCCAGATCAAGCACCTGGGTCGCCCGCCGTATGGTGTCCTCGTCGTGCTCCACCACCACCAGGGTGTTGCCCTTCTGCTGCAGTTTTTCCAGTGTGTCGAGCAGGATGCGGTTGTCGCGCGGATGTAAGCCTATCGTTGGTTCATCCAGCACATAGCACACGCCGCGCAGATTGGAGCCCAGTTGCGCCGCGAGGCGGATGCGCTGCGCTTCGCCGCCCGAGAGCGTCGGCGCGGCGCGGTCCAGCGCAAGGTAGCCGAGGCCCACCTCCTCGAGAAAGGACAAGCGCGAGCGCAGCTCGGCGACGATGTCGCGCGCAATTTCCGCCTCGCGACCAGCGAGCAGAATGTCCTTAAAGGTCTTGCCCAGTTGCTTGATGGGCATTCCGACCAGTTCGGAAATGGAGCGCTCGCGGTAGCGCACCGCGAGTGCTTCACTGTTCAGGCGCGCGCCCTGGCATTGGCCGCAGGGGTCGGCCTCGCCCTCGAACCATTCATTCCAGTGGATTTCCTCGCCGCTCTGCTCGGCATCGAAGCCGCTTAATGCCAGGCCGGTGCCGTAGCAGGCGCCGCACCAGCCGTGGCGCGAGTTGAAGGAAAACAGGCGCGGGTCGAGCTCGGCGAAACTGCGCGCGCAGCAAGGGCAGGCGCGCCGGGTGGAGAAAAAACGCTGCTGCAGCTCAATCTCCACCAGCGCAGTCTTGCCGGCGCGGCGCGCTTTCTCGTAGGCGGTGAACAACTGGTCCAGGGGCGAGAGCACCAGCACCACGCCCTTGCCGAATTCGAGCGCCGTTGTCAGTGCCGCGCGCAGCGCTTTTTCATCCGACGCGCTGACGGTCAGATCGGCCACCGGCAGCTCGATGCTGTGCTCGCGAAACCGGTCCAGGCGCGGCCAGCGCGCGGTGGGCAGGAATTCGCCATCGACGCGCAGGTGCGTGTAGCCCTTGCCCAGCGCCCACTTGGAAAGATCGGTATAGAAGCCCTTGCGATTGACGATCAGCGGGGCCAAGAGGCCGATGCGCTTGCCCTTGTAGTCGCGCAGCAGCCGTGCGGCAATGGCATCGGCGCTCTGCGGTTCGATGGGCACCTGGCAATCCGGGCAATGTTGGGTACCGAGCTTCACGTACAGCAGGCGCAGGAAGTGGTAGATCTCGGTGAGCGTGGCCACGGTGCTCTTCCTGCCGCCGCGGCTGGTGCGTTGCTCGATCGCCACGGTTGGCGGGATGCCGTAGATGGCATCGACATCGGGCCTGGAGGCCGGTTGCACGAACTGGCGCGCATAGGCATTGAGCGATTCCAGATAGCGCCGCTGCCCTTCCGCAAACAGGATGTCGAAGGCGAGGGTTGATTTTCCCGAGCCTGAAACCCCGGTGATCACGGTAAAGCGGTCGCGCGGGATTTCCACGTCGATGTTCTTCAGGTTGTGCTCGCGGGCCTTGTGCACGCGGATGGCGTTGTTCTTCAGCAGCGCCGCCTGCAAGGGGCGCCCTGCCGCCGCGGCGTTGCGTGCGGCGATCGCCTTGGGTTGAAACGAAGCCTGGTAATCACGCAACGCCTTGCCGGTGTGCGAACTGGCGTGCTCTGCGATATCGGCGGGCGTGCCGGTGGCCACCAGTTCGCCGCCGGCATCTCCACCCTCGGGGCCAAGCTCGATCAGCCAGTCGGCGGCGCGGATCACATCCAGGTTGTGTTCGATGACCAGGAGCGAGTGCCCCGCTGCGATCAAGCGGCGAAAGGCGCCGAGCAGCTTGGCGATGTCTTCGAAATGCAGGCCTGTGGTGGGCTCATCGAACAGAAACAGTTTGCGCGTGGTGACGTGCGCCCTGGAGTCGGCGACCGCTTCGGCAAGATGGCCGGCGAGTTTCAGCCGCTGCGCTTCGCCCCCGGAGAGCGAGGGCACCGGCTGGCCGACGCGCAGGTAGTTCAGGCCTACTTCGGCCAAAGGCGCGAGCACCCGCTGCACCTCGGCTTCATCGGCAAAGAAGGCGAGTGTTTCGGCGACGGTGAGTTCCAGTACATCGGATATGGACTTTCCGCGCACCTGCACTTCCAGCACCTCGTCGCGAAAGCGCCGGCCATTGCAGTCGGGGCAGCGCAGGTACACATCCGACAGGAACTGCATCTCCACATGTTCGAAACCGTTGCCGCCGCAGCCGGGGCAGCGGCCGTTGCCGGAATTGAAACTGAAGGTGCCCGCGGTGTACTGGCGTTCTTTGGCAATCGCCGTTTTCGCATACAGATTGCGGATGGCATCCCAGGCGCCGACATAGCTTGCCGGGTTGGAGCGTGTGGTGCGACCTATGGGCGTCTGGTCCACCATGACCACTTCGGTGATCTGTTCATGTCCGCGCAGTTCGCGGAACTGTCCCGGTGTCTCGGTGGGCTTGCCCCTGGCCTTGCGCAGCGCGGCGTAAAGCACATCCTGCACCAGGGTGGACTTGCCCGATCCCGACACGCCGGTGAGGCACACCAGGTGTCCCAGCGGAATGCGTATGTCGATGTTCTTGAGATTGTGTTCCGAGGCGCCCAGCAGTTCCAGCGCCGGGCCCTTGGGATCCGGCGTGACACCTTTGATGCCGGCATCGGCGCGCTTGCGGCCGGAGAGATATTCGGCAGTGAGTGTGCCGCTGGATTGCAGTTCTCCCGGCGTGCCGAAGAACACCACTTCACCACCCAGTTCGCCCGGCCCCGGGCCCATGTCGAGGATGCGGTCGGCGGCGAACATGATCTGCGGATCGTGCTCCACCACCAAGAGGGAGTTTCCGGCATCGCGCAGATGCTGCATCACGCCGATCACGCGACCCATGTCGCGCGGATGCAGGCCTATCGAGGGCTCGTCGAGCACGAATAGCGTATTGACGAGCGAGGTGCCCAGCGCCGTGGTGAGGTTGATGCGTTGCACTTCGCCGCCGGAGAGGGTGCGCGACTGGCGGTCGAGCGTGAGGTACCCAAGGCCGACCTCTTCGAGATAGCGCAGGCGCGCGCGCACTTCGGCAAGCAGCAGGTCGGTGGCCTCATCGATGGGCGCAGGCAGGTGCAGGCCGTCGATAAAGCGCCGGCAGCGTTCGATGGGCAGCAGCATCAGGTCGTGCACCGTAAGGCCGGGCAACTCCGGCAAGGTGTCGTCGCTGAACCGTGCGCCCAGCGGCTTGAAGCGGCGGTAAGCGCCCAGCGCGCTGTCGGCATCGGACTTCGATCCCACCCGCCACAAGAGCGCATCGGTTTTCAGGCGCGCGCCGCCGCATTCGCCGCAGGGGGTGTAGGCGCGGTACTTGGAGAGCAGCACGCGCACATGCATCTTGTAGGCCTTGGACTCCAGCCATTTGAAAAAGTGCGCCACGCCGTACCAGACGCCGGGCCAGGACTTGCGCCAGTTCACCCATTCAGGTTCGCCCTCGAATACCCAGTGGCGTTGTTCGGGCGTCAACTCGCGAAACGGCACATCGAGCGGGATGCCGCGCTTCTTTGCGTACTTGACCAGGTCATCCTGGCAGTCATGGAAGGAGGGCGTTTGCCAAGGGCGGATCGCGCCCCCGGCGAGGGTTTTGGCTTCATCGGGAACGATGAGGCCGAAATTAATGCCGATGACGCGCCCGAAACCACGGCAGGAATCGCAGGCGCCCAGCGGCGAGTTGAAGGAGAAGAAACTGGGCACCGGATCGGCATAGCGGATGTTGCAATGGGCGCAGTGCAGGTCCGATGAAAAGCGCCAGACGGTTGCGGCGCTGTCGTTGCCGACATTCTCGCTGCCGCCATTCTCCCTTACCACCTGCACGTTGACCTTGCCCATGCCGACCTTGAGTGCGGCCTCGATGGCCTCGATGACGCGCGCGCGCTCCGCAGTCGAGAATCGGATTCGGTCCTGCACCACTTCGAGCAGGCCCTCACCGCGCGCATGGATGCGCTCGTAGCCCTGCGCCTTGAGCGCGGCGAGCACCTCTTCTTCCTTGAAGTTTTCCGGCACCGGCACCGGAAAGGTGATGAGGAGGCGCGGGTCACCCGCGGCAGCGGCCAGTTCCGTCAGGCGCGAAAAAATACTCTCCGGATGGTCGCGCGACACGCCCTCGCCGCAATCGCGGCAGAAAAGCTGCGCCGCCCGCGCGAAGAGGAGCTTCAGGTGATCGTTCAGCTCGGTCATGGTGCCGACAGTAGAGCGCGAGGTGCGCACCGGATTGGTCTGGTCGATGGCGATGGCCGGCGGGATGCCCTCGATGGCATCCACCTGCGGCTTGTCCATGCGATCAAGAAACTGGCGTGCGTAGGGGCTGAAGGTCTCGACGTAGCGGCGCTGGCCTTCGGCGTAGAGCGTGTCGAACACCAGCGAGCTCTTGCCGGAGCCCGACACGCCGGTGACCACGATCAGTTCGCCCGCGGGCAGGGTAAGCGAGAGATTCTTGAGGTTGTTCTGGCGCGCGCCGCGCACCACGATGTCGCCGGCATTCTGCGCCGGCAGGTCTTTCAGATTTGTCATTGCTCTGGCACCAATTGCGAACGTCTTTATAGCATCTTGGCGCCGAATCGCGGGGATGAGTGAAAAAAAACGCAGTAAGGGCACGATCTTTGCCGATAAAGTTTTTGCGATAAATTATGCCTCCCCGCTTTTGCTGAAGCGGGGTCGTCAACCGGGAGGTAATTGCAATGACACGTAAAGTTCGCGCAGCCGCTTTGGCTGCTGTTTCCATGGCTCTGTCGGTAGGTGTGATGGCGCAACAGCCTGCCGCTATCGAGCGAATAAAAATTAGCGATAACGAGGCCAGCTGCGCGCAGCTCTTTGCGGAAAGCAGCCAGATGGACAAGGTGTCTGCGGATGCCAAGGCGGCCCAGGAGAAAAGCGGCAACACCGCGCTGGCCGCGGGTGCTGCCAATCAGGCGGCCGAGGTGGTCGGCAGGACCGGCGAATTTTTCGGCGCATTCGGCAGTGTGCTGGGCGGCATAGTGGGACAGGCCGCAACCCAGACGGCAGCCACTGCCACCCAGCAGTCGGCGCAGCAATCCGCGCAGCAAAGCGTGGCGCGCGGCCGCCAGGCGCAGGCAAGGAAGGAGCATGTGACGGCCCTCTTTCTGAGCAAAGGTTGCAAGGCAAGCGATCTTGCGCAACCCGGCAAAACCCTTTCTGGCGAGGAGATGCGCGCCGGCACAATGATGAAAGATGGTGCGACGCTTGCGGCCCGTCCGCACCAGCTAAAGTTCGGTCGGCTACTTCCTCATGGCCTTCTCGAGCTCCGTCCTTCGAGCCTGAAGCTCAGCCAGTCTCTTGTTCAGGGCGCTCATTTCCTTCTTGATGTCACGCAGCTCTGTCTGGTTCTTGCCGCTCGACAAATGATCTGCGCCAAGCTCCTCAGCGATGTACTGCTCAAGCTGACTCCTCAAGATCCTGAGATATGGATTTCCCCATATCGCGCTTTCTCGGTATTCAAGTTTGCCGGCTCGAATGCCCTTCACAATGAAGTCCCGGTTCACTCCATATTCCTTCTTGGCCGTTGCGTCGCTGAGGGTTGCCCCTTTACGGTTCCATTCGCCATATTCCGCCATATCTCATCTCTCTGACTGAACGTCGATAATCAACGGCCGCCCGAAGGCGGTCCCTTGCATTTCAAGTGTACGCCCGACATGGGCATGAACCGAAGGGGTGTAAGTCCCCTGTGGGAGTAACCGACTTGTTGCATATGACAAGGATAACCACTAGCCGAAGGCAAGGGCAAGTCCGTGAGGGTTTGTCCGAAGGAAGCCGGAGTGCAAACGTGCGAGCAGACGCCCCGAAGCGCAGCGCCCATGGAGCAATCAAACAGGTGCAGGCTTACGTCTTGGCTGGCTACCGCATCGCCGTTGATCTGGACTTGGCGAAGTGCTTCGGCAATGTTCAGCACGATATCCTGATGGTGCGCGTCGCCAGAGGGGTAGGCGACAAGCGGTTGCTGGCGCTGATCGGCCGGTACGCCTGAGGATTAACGTGTGCTCTGCTCTCGTGAACCGCCCGGTGCGGACCCGCATGCCGGGTGGTGTGGGGAGGGCCGGTTAAAAGCCCGCTCTTACCCGATTAGATGGCTTATTTGTACACATCTTTTCGATGCGCGACCTTGAAGATGGTTGCCTCGTGACGCCCATCATCGATGAGAAAAATGATCGGATATTGGCCCTGTCGTATGCGGTAGCGGTCTGCGTAGCCGGCGAGCTTCTCTGAGCCAGGTGCCCTGGGGTCGGCGGCGAGCGCCCGAATTCGCCCGATGACACGCTGACGGTCAGCTTTTGTACCTACCGCCTCGATTTCCTTTGCAGCCGAGGCCTTGATCAAAATCCTATATTCGGCCACGCCGCTTTAGGCTCTGGACGAACGTGTCGAAAGAAAGGCTCTTGTCGTCCTTTCTTTCGGAGAAGGCCGCAAGGTCTTCGGCATCCTCGGCAAGGATGACTTTCACGGCATCATTGACCATATCGGAGATTGACCGATCCGATGCTGCAGCCCTCATGCGAAGAGCACGATGGACGTCGGCCTCGAAATAGACAGTAGCGCGTTTTTGCGTATCCATAGATCGAATTTTTTTGCTCACAATGGTGTCGGTCAATTAATCGTTGGGCTGCTAGACTTTTGAAATTCCCTCTGCTGTAAGATTACCCATTGGAGGCGTTATGACCAACTATACGGCTGTGGTGAAACAAGACGGTCAGTGGTGGATTGGGTGGGTAGAAGAAGTTCCTGGCGTCAACTGTCAAGAATCTACTCGTGAAAAGCTGCTCGAGACTTTGCGTATTACCCTCGGGGAAGCGTTAGAAATGAATCGCACCGAAGCGAGAAGCGCAGCGGGGAAAGGTTACCAAGAATTTAGTATCGCAGTATGAAGCGTCGCGATCTGTTGCGACACCTGACCGAAAACAGTTGTTCACTTCTTCGAGAAGGCGGAAATCACTCATGGTGGCACAACCCGTCTCAGAACAAGCGCAGTGCGGTCCCCCGCCATACCGAGGTGAACGATCACTTGGCACGAAAAATCTGCAAGGATCTTGGAATTCCTGAGCCGTGAAGCAGCCCAACCCTTTGTTGCTACGGACGGGCGGCAAGCACCTCGCCCGTACAAGCGCCCCCGTCGCCCGCCGCAGAACAAAACGTCAGGCAGCAACAGCAATGGTGCCTGATTGGTTCTCATGAGCGTCCTGTACGAGTCGGTTGAGTATATTGAAGCGGTCTTTCCGCGCGGCAAGGAGTGGATTGCCTATCGTGGACTGCTTCAGGTGCTGGATTCGGGGGCTTCGCCAGTACGTTTGGAGTTGACCTTTTTGCCCCCCCACCCATTTTGCTGCAACATGCCGAAGAGCCATTCCATCAAGGGCAAGAGCGTGACGGAGGTTTACGCCAAGTTGACAAGATTCCTTCGTAGGAGCGGATTTGAGTTTGAATGTTGAGCAATGAACTTAAGGAAATAGAAAGGGGGAGGCCACGGTTTATCAGTGGTTCTGGCCTAATCGGGTAAGGGCCGGCTTTTAACCGGCCCTTACCCGATTAGATGGCTTATTTGTACCTATCTTTTCGATGCGCGACCTTGAAGATGGTTACCTCGTGACGCCCATCATCGATGAGAAAAATGATCCGGTATTGGCCCTGTCGTATGCGGTAGCGGTCTGCGTAGCCGGCGAGCTTCTCTGAGCCAGGTGCCCTGGGGTCGGCGGCGAGCGCCCGAATTCGCCCGATGACACGCTGACGGTCAGCTTTTGTACCTACCGCCTCGATTTCCTTTGCAGCCGAGGCCTTGATCAAAATCCTATATTCGGCCACGCCGCTTTAGGCCCTGGACGAACGTGTCGAAAGAAAGGCTCTTGTCGTCCTTTCTTTCGGAGAAGGCCGCAAGGTCTTCGGCATCCTCGGCAAGGATGACTTTCACGGCATCATTGACCATATCGGAGATTGACCGATCCGATGCTGCAGCCCTCATGCGAAGAGCACGATGGACGTCGGCCTCGAAATAGACAGTAGCGCGTTTTTGCGTATCCATAGATCGAATTATGCCGCCACAACGTCACAACGTCAAGACGTCAAATGAGCCATCTAACGTCGTGGTGAACGGCGGGCCAGCGCGGTGCTGGAAACCGGACGGACGCTGGCGGACCGTCCGTTCGACCTAAAGTTAGCCGGCTACCTGTTCCAACGACCTGACGGCCACTAGGTCCTGGTCGTCTACGTGCCGGACGTCCTGCGACATGAGCGTGACTAACGCCTGTGTGCGCCCCGAGGCGGCCACAAACTCGACTTCGAACGTATCGGCTTCGTAGAGCTCGACAATCGCCCCGAGATCCCCGCGACACAGGCCAGCCTTCGGGATATCGCGGGTGAGGACAACAGTTTCGAGAAGGTTAAACATAGTTCACCTCGGAAATGCAGTGATGAAACGTGGTAACCGGCTTCATGCGCGTCGCCTGCAACCGGTGGTTCGGCCACTGATTCCCGTGACCGCCCTTGTCAATCACCCGGCAACCTCAATCAGAACTTCAGGATGGCGTTCCGCGATTTTCAACAGCTGCTTCGCCGCACCGGACGGCTCGCGACGCCCTTGCTCCCATTGCTCCAGTGTGCGTTTGGAAACACCTAGCGCGGCCGCAAACTGCGCCTGCGATAGCCCGCTTTTGAGCCTTAGGTCTACGACCGGCGACGTAGGCTGAACCTTTGCGCGCTTTCCGCCGCCCGCCTTGATTTCTTTGACCCCTTCCAAGACTTCCTTCCACACATCGCGCTCGGCCTCGAACTTTGCCAACGCTTTCCCAGTCAGCTTTTTACCCATTTTTGAATGCCTCCAACAACTCTTTCAGAATATGTCCAGGGACGTTGTCCAACTTCGCTTTGGCATAAATGGACAGCATCCAAAACTGGTTCGGCTCGTACCGCACAAAATAGATCACCCGAAGCCCTCCGCGCTTTCCCATGCCCGGACGCTTCCACCGCAGTTTGCGCACACCACCGGACCCGGAAACGAGCTGACCGGACTCGGGGGGCCCGCATCATGAACTGCTGAAGCTCAGCAAACTCATCGTCGTCCAGATAGACGGAGTGAATCGCTTCGAACGCGGATGATTCTATGAAGGTGAACATTGCCGCTAATATACGCCAGTGGCGTACTGGACACAAGAACCGTTCCTCGAAGGAGCCAGACGCTCAGGCAGGGGCCGAACGTTTCGGTCAGCGGCGCCCGCTTGCGGGCGTCCGCTGCACCGTGTGGTTGGGCACTACTTCGCTTTCCGGGCAGCGTCTAGGGCGAGATAAATGAACAAGCCGGCGACTGCCAGAACGACCAAGGCTACGATGATGTCCATGACTACAACCCCTCTAACTGGAGGATGGCGGACTCAATGCGCTTGTGCTGTGAGTAACATCCCCATGAAATGCCAGCGACCGCCAAAAGATTGCCTGCTATCAGGGGCCACTCAGCGGAACGAAAATTCCCAAGCAACCAACCGATGAGACTGATGTCGGTAATGATCAGGACGCCCAGCCAGAGCTTGAGATACGCGATCTGTTCCTTGGCAACATCAAGTTTCGACATGAGCGGCCTGTTGGTGAAAGCGTAGAAAGCCTACCACGTTCCCTTTCCGATGTGCCCAACGTCGTGCTGTGCGGCGGGCCCGCACAATGCCAAGAATGGTACGACGCTTCCGGCCCGTCCGCACCAGCTAAAGTTAGGCGCGTTCATTCGACTGATGAGGAAAGGGCTTTGGAGGGAACAGGGCTCGAAGCTCCGAGAAGTCGTTGTTCGCGCGGGCCGCGATTTCAGCCCAGGCTCGCTCAAACGCAGGGCGCCGCATATTCGACGCCATGCCATCTCTCCAGAAACGCCACGTCTTCTCCGAAATTCGACCAACGCTTTGGAGGAACGCCTGCTCATTGCACAGGTCGAAATAATGGTACATCTCGTCAAAGTGCTTCGCATATTCGTCTTCAGTGAGCGGTTCGCCAAGCAGGGCCTTGGTTGGTAGCTTTGCCGCGAGATCTCGGTACTCTTTTGCAAAGGTGTCTTCGAAGGTCGTCACGCTCTGCCGGTGCGCAAGAACGAGCTGCCATGCCGCTACAACTACGGCTGCGGCTGTAGCGATGCTTGCGAGGGCTGACAGAATTTCGAGCATATTCTTTGGTGAAGCGTCGAGGTCTACGCGTGTTTGAAGCGCCCAACGTCATGGTCAGCGGCGCGCTTTAGCGCGTCCGCTGCACCTAAAGTTAGGCCTCCGTATCGTCTGAGGCATGGGTTTTCTTGCGCTTTCGAACGAGGATCTTGCTCACAACGGAAGCGATGGCGTTTTCGTAGCTCTCGTCGGCGAGTGCTGTGAGGCGAGATTTGAGCTCATCTTCGTCCCAAAGAAGCCAGCCGTTTTTCTTGAAGAGCGCATGCAGATCGACTCGCTGTTTGTCTGTTGCAACACGACCAGCCGCCAGCACGAGTCTGACGCTCGGCTTCGCGCGACAGGCCCCCGACTCGACCAATTGATCGCAGAGACGCGCCTGCACGATCTTGAGGAGACTCGCTTCGTTGAACAACTTGAACCGATTGGCAAACTTGGGATTCGATCCGTCGAATGCCGACATACTGACTCCACCCGAATCTAGGTACGATTTGCATTCAACGATCCATAATTCGTTGGTGCTTCCTTTGTAGGCAACCAGATCAAGCTCCCACCGCGGACTCGAGGCTCGTCCGATCGATCGCTTTTCTTCTTTCGTCAGCTCAACCTTGACGGACGATCGAACCCAGAACCCGTCGCGTTCCAGCAAACTTGCCACTACCTGCTCGAATGCGTCCAAGTGCGTTCTCCGGAGTTGAGAGCCTGAGACCTAACGTCCGGCTTCAGGCGCGCGCCGTTTACGGCGCGTCGCCCTGCAAGCCGTTGTTCGGTGGCACACGCACTCTAACGGCGTTGTCCCGAGAGGCAGCAAACGGCCAAAAGCGACATTCGATTTGTCGAAAAAAACATGTCATCAGCTTGGGAAGCTTAGCCGGTGACAAACAAGAACCACGCCGAAGCGGGGCGGTGGGATTCTCTGGCAGTTATTTTGTTTTGCGCATGGCCTACTTGGCGCGCTTCCAGACCACTTCGGCGCGTACACCTGTCGTGCCGACGGCAATGCCGTACTTCAACTCATCGCCGGAGATGGTGAAGGCCCGTTTCTGGGCGATGCCATCCCAGTTGGGATAGGTGCTGGCCTCGAGGTGGAACGTGAAAGCCTTGTCCTTCTCGTCCACGGCGTACTTGCCGAAATGCGCGATGCTGCCCGCGACGACGGCATAATTTTCTTCTGGGGTCCCTTTGACGCGGTTGTCCGAGGCGAATTTCGGCAGGCTGGCGCGTATAAGGGTGAGCGAATAGCGGCCGTTGGAATCGAATATCAGCGAGCCTCGCGGATCGGACCCGAACTGCGGGGTCTTCTTGCCGGATGCGTCGATGGTGTCGACCGCGACCACCGTCCAGGTTCCGACAAGGTCCTTGGCGCTCTGCGCGGTGGCGTCGCCGGCAGGGACCGCGAGTGCGAGAAGCAGGAGCAAAGTGGTAGCTGCGGTGAGCGTGCTAAAACGTTTCATGATTTCATCCTTTGAAGATTAATGGGCCATTCCCGGGTACTGAGCGAAAATTATAACCGTTCTGCCACCGAACGTTCACAATGAGGGGCGCGCGCCGTTCTTGCGCGCGTCCCTCTCGATTGTGTCGTTAGCGGGCTGGTGGCGTCTTACTTGCATACCAAGCCCCAATTGGTCACGCTGAATGCAACGTGAATATGCCACACGTTGGGGTCTGCCGCGTAGGCCGACTTTTCTTTGTTGCCCATGTTCCACGTGTCGATTGCACGAGGCTTGCTCGGGCGGTATTTCTCATCGTAATGCTTAAGGCTGGTCAGGTAGAGGTCGGCTGATTCTGAGCTTTCCACGTAGACGGCCAACCAGGCTTCGCAGGCAAAGGCCTCGCATGCTGCCAAAAGTTTCGCGCGGTCAGTGGAGTCCTTTTGATTTGAGAGAATATTGACACTCACGGCTTCTTTGCCGGAGTCTCTTGTTCGCGACTTCACCGTTATGCCAAGTCGACGCTTGGTTTTCTGATGGTACGCGATGATATCGAGGCCAGTATGGTCAACGATCGTCACTTCGAATCGCGAGTGTGAGAGCCAGTTGGAGAGGAAGGCCTCACCAAACTCACCGATCAGCTTCGAGTGGCGGCTGCTTTTTGCGATATCCATGGCTGATGTCCCGCTAACGTGTTGGTCTGCGGTGGGCCAGCGCGATGTTCACGCCAGCTGCGACGCTGGCGGCCCGTCCGCAGCACCTAAAGTTAGATTCCGTTTAACGCAGCGCTTCCGCAATGGCATCGCTGTACTCGGGAAATTTTGATTTCAGAAGTTTCTGGAGATCTGCGAAATCTTGTTGTTCAAGCAATCGATCAAATCGACTTGCCGTCAAGTTAAGTTGTCGACCGTACTTGTCGATAACGGCTTGTGGAGTAATGCCGTGTTGTTTTGACACGAACTGAGTCGCCGCCGTCCGAGTGTAAGCTCCACCTCGGACGAGGTGGACCACCTCAAGAATTTGTCTCAAGGCCTGCGGTGTGCCACTCGGCAATGAAGGTAACGCGCTGTCGCCCTTTGGCACGCCAGTCTGCGGCTTCGGAATTCTATGCTGTGCCTTCGTTGCGCCAAGAGGCAACAAGCGCCTTAGCGTGGAGTTGAAGTTGTCCACAAGGGGCTCTGCATTCCCTTTCACAAACCGGAAAACTTCATCATCGACTTCAACCTGATGTAGGCGCATGGATCGCTCCTTCATTCGAAGGATTTCAGCGTACGCCATTAACTTACGTACGTCAAGTACTTTAAGTACGTTGAAATCAGTTGAGAGGGATCTAACAAGAAGTCGGCCCCTAAACTGGGGCATTATAAAACCCAAAAACTGGGGATGATTCCGGAGACATTACTCCCAACCCCTTGATTTTTCAACCGCATCAATTTTTGCCAACTGGGATAGGCAC
>JBCKLP010000029.1:0-18893 GCA_038903735.1 Burkholderiales bacterium
ATGGCCGACACGCAGGCCGGCGGGGTCCGTCCCCGGGGAATGGATAGGCACTGGAAGGAGTTTTATTGACCGCTGCCCAGTTCACATGGAGTGTCCGTGTTTATTATGAGGACACCGATACCGCGGGCCTGCGCGGCGTGGATTTCCGGCCGGTGGCCATCCCCGACAACATCAGAACAAGAATGATGCCATGAACGCGACCCAGGACCTGTCGATGCTGTCCCTCATCTGGAACGCCAGCGTGATCGTGCAGCTTGTCATGCTGCTGCTGGTGGTGGTCTCCTTCATGTCCTGGTACTACATTTTCAGAAAGGGATTCGCCATCCGCGCTGCGCGCGCCAAGACCGACAAGTTCGAGCGCGATTTCTGGAGTGGCTCTGACCTCAACGCCCTTTACCAGAGCGCGGTGAACCACCGGCATTCGACCGGCAGCCTTGAGCGCATCTTCGAGGCGGGGTTTCGCGAATTTGCCAAATCAAAGCCGCAGCGCGGCACGGATTCGGCCGCGCTCGTTGATGGCGCGCGGCGCGCCATGCGCGCCACCTATCAGCGCGAGATGGACAATCTCGAGGCGCACCTGGCGTTCCTCGCCTCGGTGGGATCGGTCAGCCCCTATGTCGGTCTGCTCGGCACGGTGTGGGGAATCATGCATGCGTTTCGCGGTCTGGCCAACGTGCAGCAGGCGACGCTGGCGGCGGTTGCGCCGGGCATCGCCGAAGCGCTGGTGGCAACGGCAATTGGCCTGTTTGCGGCGATTCCCGCCGTGGTTGCCTACAACCGTTTCGTGCACGATGTGGATCGCATCGCGGTGCGTTTTGAGAGCTTCATGGAGGAGTTCTCCAACATCCTGCAGCGCAACGCGCACCTCTGATGCGACCACGCCGGCAAATGAGCGAGATCAACATCGTCCCCTATGTGGACGTGATGCTGGTGCTGCTGGTCATCTTCATGGTGACAGCGCCCTTGGTCAATCCGAGCGTGGTCGATCTGCCCAGCGTGGGAAAATCCTCGCAGGCGCCGGAGTCGCCGATTGAGGTGGTGATCAAAACCGATGCCACCCTGCTGCTGCGCGATCGTGCCGACGACAAGGCGCGGGAGCGCGTGGTATCGATGAAGGAGCTGCTGGCGCTGGTGCGCCAGGGCCAGGCAGGCAATGCTGAGCGGCCCGTGGTCATAGCGGCAGACAAGGACGTTCGCTACGAGGCGGTGCTCAAGGTCATGGACGAACTGCAGCGCGGCAATGTGCGCCGCGTTGGTCTGGCCGTCAAACCGGCGGGGCCATGAACGCCGCCGTCCTGCAGATGTCGCAGGAGCCGCCGCACCTGCCATCGGTGGTGCTCTCGGTTTGCGTACATTTGTTGCTGCTGGTGATTCTGGTGTTTGGAGTGAGCTGGCAGTCGCGGGCGCCTGCGGTGGTGAGCGTGGAATTGTGGAACCTGCCCGCCGTGCCCCAGCCCGAACGTCGTGTGGAGCCTCCGCCGGAGGTGAAGCGCGAGCCCGAGCCTGCGCCGGTGCTCAAGGTGGAACCCAAGCTTGTGATCAAGCCCGAGCCTGCGCCGGTGCTCAAGGTGGAACCCAAGCTTGTGATCAAGCCCGAGGCCAAGCCGGCACCGCAGCCGCAGAAAGTCGATATCGCGGTCGAGAAGCAAAAAAAGCCCGCACCGAAGGAAACTCCGATCGACCTTGATTTGTCCAAGCAGATGAAGGAACAACTGGCGCGCGAGCTTGAAACACTGGCGCGCGAGCTTAAAACGGTGCAGCATGAACGCGAGCGGAGTGAGGTGCTTTCGCAGTTCAAGCCGGCGGCCGCGCCCCAGGTGCCGCAAATTGATGGGGGCTACGCCAACCGGATACGCATGAAAATAAAACCGCATATCAATGTTCCGCCTGACATCAGAGGAAATCCCGAGGCAATTTATGATGTAGAACAATTGCCCACCGGAGAAGTCACCTCCGCAAAGCTGAGAAAAACGAGCGGCCACCGCGCCTATGATGATGCCGTGGAGCGGGCGATACTGAAGGCATCACCGCTGCCAAAGCCTGAGCGTGCGGAACAGTTTCAGCGCCGGCTTGAATTGAAATTCCGGCCCAACGACTAGCTAAGAGAGATATGAAGAAATTCGCCAGAATTGCTTTGCTCGCGCTCCTTGCGCTTGCCAGCGCAGCGCACGCGCAGCTGTCCATCGAAATAACCGGGGGCGGGGCCAACCAGATACCCGTTGCCGTGTTGCAGTTCGCCGGCGAAGATCAGTTGCCGGCATCCATCACTGACATCATCGAGGCCGATCTGCAGCGCAGCGGGCGCTTTCGCCTGCAATATTCCGGCGGGGTGGGCGTGCCGCCGACCGAAGCCTCCCAGGTGAATTTCACAGAATGGCGCAACCGCAGCACCGATGCCATGGTCATTGGCGCAGTGCAGCGCCTGCAGGACGGGCGCTTCGAGGTGCGCTTTCGCCTGCTGGACGTGCCCAGGCAATCGCAGTTGCTGGGCCTGGGCTTCACCATGACAGCCGCTCAACTGCGCCTCACGGGGCACAAGATCGCCGATGCAATCTACGAGAAACTCACCGGCGAGCGCGGCGTGTTCTCCACCCGCATTGCGTACGTGGTCCGGCAAAGCGGGCGTTTCGAATTGCGCATTGCGGATGCCGACGGACAGAATGCGCAGGCAGCACTCGCCTCGCGCGAGCCCATTATTTCGCCCTCCTGGTCGCCCGATGGCACGCGCCTCGCGTATGTGTCGTTCGAGAACAAGAAGGCGGTCGTGTACCAGCATTCGCTGGCCACCGGGCAGCGGCAGGTGGTGGCCAATTTTCGCGGCTCGAACAGCGCCCCTTCCTGGTCCCCCGACGGGCGGCAGCTGGCAGTGGTTCTGTCGCGCGACGGCGGTTCGCAGCTATACCTCATCAACGCCGATGGCACCAACGTGCGGCGCCTGACGCAGAACCGCTCGATCGATACCGAGCCGGTTTTTACGCCGGACGGACAGTCGATTTACTTCACTTCCGACCGCGGCGGCAGCCCGCAGATCTATCGCATGGCTGTGAATGGTGGCGATGCGCAGAGAATCACCTTCGAGGGAAGTTACAATGTGTCACCGCGCGTCAGTGCGGATGGCAAGACACTGGTGTATGTCTCGCGCAACGGATCGAATTTTCAGCTGGCATCCCTGGATCTTTCCAGCCGCCAGGTGCAGATACTGACCGACACGCAGCGTGACGAGTCGCCCAGTTTCGCGCCGAATGGCAGGATGATTTTGTATGCGACGGATATCGGCGGTCGCGGGGTGTTGGCTGCAGTGTCTGTGGATGGCAGGGTAAGGCACCGGCTTTCTGTGCAGGCTGCGGATGTGCGCGAGCCGGCCTGGGGGCCGTTCGTGGGAAATTGAAAGAGTGAAAGAGAACACGCTTGAAATTGAAAAAGAGAGGCGAATCATGAAAAAGGCTTTGGTGGCAGTGTTGGCGGTGACATTTCTCTGGGCCTGCAGCAGTGACCCGGTCAAGGAGGAGAGCAAGGCGGATGTGGAGGAGCGCTCCGCAAGCAAGCCTGGCGCGGCACCGGACGGCAGCGCCTCCACACCGGTGAAACCCCAGTCGATAACGCCGGTGACTGTCGGGCTGAAACCCGAGGCGGCGGTCCCGAATATCCTGCGCGATCCCAAGAACATCCTGTCCAAGCGTTCGATTTTTTATGACTATGACAGTGATGCGATCAAGGACGAATACCGTCCCATGATGCAGGCGCATGCCAAGTACCTCGCCGACAATCCCAATGCGCGCCTGTTGGTGCAGGGGAACACCGACGAGCGCGGCGGGCGCGAATACAACCTTGCACTGGGCCAAAGGCGCGCCGAGGTTGTGAAGCGCCTGCTGGTGCTGCTGGGCGGGCGCGAACCGCAGATCGAGTCGGTGAGCCTGGGCGAGGAGAAACCGCGCTGCGAGGCCAATACCGAAGACTGCCATGGGCAGAACCGGCGCAGCGACATGTTGCACAGCGGGGAGTTCTAATTGCCCTGGTTTCGGCATATGGCTTGCGCCGCGCTGCTGGCGGCGGTGGTTTCGGTGCCGGCGCAGGCGCAAAGGGGCCTGTTCGATGATGATGAGGCGCGGGCACGCGTCGCCCAGTTGCGCAAGGACTACGAAGCCAGTCAGCAGGTGCTCGCCGTACGCCTGTCGCGCATTGAAAGCGCCGTCCAGGACCGTAGTGCACTGGTGGACCTGGCCCGCCTGATCGACGAGATCAGGCAGGATATTTCCCGCCTGCGCGGCAATTCGGAAGTGCTGCTCAACCGGGCCGAGAACCTGGAAAAGCGCCAGCGCGACCTGTACGTGGACCTGGACACACGGCTGCGCAAGATCGAACAGGGCCAGCAGCAACTCGAGCAGTCGCAAGCGCAGATGCAGGAGCGCCTGGCGCAACCGGAGCGGGATGCGGCCAAGGAGAAACAGGCCTACGAGGCCGCGCTCAATCAGTTCAAGGTTGGCAATTACCAGTCGTCGATAGTCGGATTCCAGTCTTTCATGTCGGGCTTTGCCAGCAGTCAGCTGGTGCCTTCCGCGCAATACTGGCTGGGCAATGCCTACTATGCCTTGCGCGACTACAAGGTGGCCATCTCCGCGCAGCAGAAGGTCGTTAGCACATGGCCGGACAATGCCAAGGCGCCCGATGCCATGCTCAATATCGCCAGTTCACAGGCGGAACTGGGGGATCAGAAATCCGCGCGTGAAACACTGAAAATCCTGCTCACCAAGTATCCGCAAAGTCCGGCCGCGGAACAGGCCAAGCAGCGCCTTGGCGGGCGGCGCTAGCCGTGCTGCGGCCGGCTTTCTGCAGCTTTTCCGGATTGTTGAAATCGCATGACTGATCCCGTAGTCATTACCAAAACTGTTGTCTGGGGGGCGCTCGTCCTGGGCATGGTGTTCGGCTTTGTCGGCAACAAGACCCATTTCTGCACACTGGGGGCGATCTCCGACATCGTCAACATGGAGGACTGGAACCGCATGCGCATGTGGGTGATGGCGATGGCGGTGGCTATCCTGGGCGTTGCGGGACTGCAGGGCGCAGGCCTGATTGACGTTTCCAAGTCGATCTACACCACGCCCAACCTGATGTGGCTCTCCTATATTGTGGGCGGCTTCCTTTTTGGCGTGGGCATGACGCTTGCCTCGGGTTGCGGCAGCAAGACCCTGATCCGGGTGGGCAGCGGCAACCTGAAATCGCTGGTGGTGCTGATTGTGGCCGCGATAGCGGCCTACATGACCTTGCGCGGGGTCTTCGGGGTTTTCCGCATCTGGGCGATCGATCCGGTGGCGGTGAAGCTCGCCACGAACCAGGATCTGCCCTCGATTGCCGCGAATGCGCTGGGCACAGGGCGCGGCATGATGCTCGCCGTGTTGTCTCTCGCCATTGCCGGTGCCATGCTGGTGTTCGTGTTCATGAAACGCGAGTTTCTGAATGTCGACAACATTCTGGGCGGCGCGGTGACAGGGCTGGTGATTGTCGTCGCCTGGTATTTGTCCGGTCATCTGGGCTATCTCCCCGAGGATCCCAATACCCTGGAGGAGAAGTTCTACGCCACCAACAGCGGCCGCATGGAGTCCCTATCCTTTGTGGCGCCCCAAGCTTACCTGCTGGAACTCCTGATGTTCTGGAGCGACACCAGTCGCGTGGTGAGCTTCGGCATCGCCGCGGCCCTGGGCACCATGCTTGGCTCCCTGCTCTGGGCCCTGTTCTCGCGCAGCTTCCGGCTGGAGGGTTTTCGCGACCCCGAGGATCTCATCAATCACCTGGTGGGAGGCACGCTGATGGGCGCGGGAGGCATTCTCGGTCTTGGCTGCACCATCGGCCAGGGCCTGTCAGGCGTCTCGACGCTGGCGCTGGGTTCGTTTCTGGCGCTTTTCGGCATCATTGCAGGCGGTTTGACGGCGATGAAGTACCAGTATTGGCGCGCAGGGCTCTGATTGCCGCCAATCGCCGCCAATCGCATGTCGCCGCCAATCGCATGTCGCCGCCAATCGCATTGACGCTGCATGACGTGGCGTAATAAAATCCGCGCCTCCGTTGCACAATCTTCGGGTCGTTAGCTCAGTTGGTAGAGCAGCGGACTTTTAATCCGTTGGTCGCCGGTTCGAATCCGGCACGGCCTACCAGTAAATCAAAGAGTTGGGATCCTCCTGACTTACTGCTTTCCAGAACGTGGGGAAAACGTGGGGAATTGCACCACGTTGGCGTTGCGCTTGCGCTGCTTGCACGGAAGCCGAAGCGGCTCTGCCGCAATCCCGGCGCAAGTGTACACTGCCGCCATCGCCCTATTGAAAGCGGGCAAAGGAGCGGCCATGCAGACAATGATTGACAATCAATCGAGCTTGAATTGGGTGCTCCGGTCTTTGTGCGCCGACAATAAGCGCAGCCGCGCTGCACGGCGCATCGTCGGCGGATTCCTTGCGGTCGCGACGCTCGCGCTTTCATTCAACGTCGCATCGCAGGCCTATCCGGCCAAGCCCGTGCGCGTTATCGTGCCCTCGACGCCGGGTGGCGGCATCGACCTGACGGCACGGATCGTTTCCGCGAAACTGGCCGAATTATGGGGGCAGTCGGTGGTGATCGAGAATCGGGCCGGTGGCTCGATGATCATAGGCGCCGAAGCAGCGGCCAAATCGGCGCCGGACGGCTATACCCTGTTTGTCGCCCACGACGGCACCATGTCGATGAATCCGGTGGTATTTGCCAAGCTGCCCTATGATCCGCAGCGCGATTTCGTGCCGCTGTCGCTGATTTCCGCGGCGCCACTCATGCTGGTGGTGCATCCGTCGCTAGGGGTCGGCACGGTGCGCGAATTCATCGACCATGCCCGCGCCAACCCCGGCAAGCTGAATCATTCGACCGGCGGGACCGCCACCTTGTTGGCGCTGGAATTGTTCAAGTCGCTCGCCAAGGTCGACATCACCAGCGTCAATTTCAAGGGCCTGGCGCCGGCCAACGCGAGCCTGCTGGCCGGTGAGACGCAGCTTGGTTTCCCGGATCTGGGCAGCGGTGCTGCCGTGCTGCGTTCCGGAAAATTGCGCCTGATCGCCGTTGCCGACTCCAGGCGCTCCAAGTTTTTCCCCGATGTACCGACCTTTGCCGAGGCGGGTCTTCCCGGCTACGAAACCCGCACCTGGGTTGCGGCATTCGCGCCCGCCGGCACGCCGGGCGACGTTACTGCAAAGATTGGTGGCGATATCCGGCGGGCGCTCGCCTCACCCGAGGTGCGCGAGCGTTTTGACAAGCTCAACTTCGATGTGGTCGGTTCCTCCGCCGAGGATCTCGCCCAGACGATGCGCGTGGACCGCGAGAAGTGGGGAAGGCTCATTCGTGAGCGGGGTCTCAAACTCGACCAGTGATACCGGCAGATCCTGGGGACTTTCAGCGTCCCTTGCCAAACAGGCGGCTGCGCGCGGCACCGGTAATGGCGAGTACACAGGGATGCATGACCCGCCGTTCGACCGAGATCGCAAAAAATTCCTCCGATATGTCTGTCGTCCGCCCCAGCGTCATTACATCGTATTGCGTTTCGATTTCAGATTCGATGACCGTGGGACCCACGAAGATGCCGGCGCCGCGCTGGCCGAATGCCTTCATCAGCGCGCTGTCATCAAATTCACCGACGATTCGCGGTCGCAGCTTTTGGGTCTCAAACCAGCGCAACAGGCTCGCTCGCAAGGCCGCATCGACCCCGGGCATCAGCATGGGCGTGCCGTCCAGGCAGGCGGGGAATTTCCCTTTCAATTTTTTCTGCAGGTCGGCACTGGCGAAAAAACTGACGCCAGATTCGCCCAGGCGGTGGTTGTAGGCACGCACGCTCGCCGAGGCCGGGATGGGCGCGCCGGCGATCACCAGATCCAGCCGGTGGGCGGCGAGTTCCGCAAGCAGGCTGTCCAGTTTCCATTCCCGGCATACCAGGCGCACTGGCTCCGGTATCCGGGTCGCAGGTTCGATCAGGCGATAGGCGATCGATTTAGACACGGCATCGGACAGGCCGACCCTGAATTCGACCGGACGTCCCCCGGAAGGGTAGTTGCGCAGGGACTCCTCCAATTCTTTTCCGAGCGAAAAAATATCCTCGGCATAGCCATAGGCAAGGCGGCCGGCGTCGGTCAATTCGAGTTTGCGTCCGCGCCTGGTGAAGAGGGGCGCCCCCAGGTCCTCGGCCAGCAGGCTCAACTGGCCGCTGATGGTCTGCGGTGTCAGGTGCAGTTGCTCGCCGGCAGCGGTGATCCCGCCCAACTTGGCAACCTGCCAGAAGTAATAGAGGTGCTTGAAATTCATCGCGTAGACAGTTCGTAAAATTCGAGTGAATTGTAATAATAATTCGATTTTACACGGGGTGACTGCCGTCTTACAGTGCATCCCGTCTGCGTTGATTCACGAGAGGAAACGCCGCCATGCGAATAGACATCCAGGGGCCGGGTATGGCGCTGACAGGCGAGATTCTGGATTATGCGGAGCGGCGGGTGCGATTTGCGCTGACCCGCAGCCGCAGCCGGATAAAGCGGGTGTCAGTTCGCTTGGGCGAGGGCCGGGGCGTGCGGACCGATGGAGACAACGGCTGTCGGCTCCAGGTTTATCTGAAGCACGCCGCGCCGGTCCTGGTCGAGGACTCCGGCCCGGATCTTTTTGACGTGATTGACCGTGCAGCAGAGCGCGCGGGACGCAGTGTGGCCATGCAGGTTGAACGGCAGGCCGGCAATTTTCAGTGGCCGGTGGTGCAGTCACCCGTAGAGCCAGAAGACGATAAGTCGGATATTTCCAGGTGAACTTGAGGAGCAGGGAACAATGAAATCCACAGACACAATGATCCTGAATCAGGGCGCGGGTTCTGCGGCGTCGGCAATCACCGCCAACCGGGTTTTGCGCAACACCTACTGGCTGCTGTCACTAACGCTGATTTTCAGCGCGGCCATTGCGGCGGTGACAGCTTCGCTGAAACTGGCGCATCCAGGAATCATCATTTCCTTGGTGGGTTACTTCGGCCTCCTCTTCCTGACGGTCAAGCTGCGCAACAGCGCCTACGGCCTCGTATCGATTTTCGCGCTGACCGGATTCATGGGTTACACCCTGGGCCCGATCATCAGCCATTACCTGGCGATGCCCAACGGGCACCAGGTGGTCATGATGGCCATGGGCAGTACGGCGGGAATCTTCCTTGGACTGTCGGCCTATGCGACGAGCACCCGCCGTGATTTCAGTTTCATGGGCGGTTTCCTGATGACCGGCATCATCGTCGCCTTTCTCGCGGGCCTCGGGGCGATTTTCTTCGCGATTCCGGCGCTCTCGCTGACGGTTTCCGCGGTTTTTGTGCTTCTTATGGCGGGCTTGATCCTTTATCAGACCAGCCAGATTATTCACGGTGGCGAAACCAACTACATCATGGCCACGGTGACGCTGTATGTCTCCATATTCAATCTTTTCACCAGCCTGATGCAGTTGCTCGGTTTCATGAACAGCAACGACTGAGGTTCCCATCTTGTTGTCCCGGCCTGACAAGGGCCGGTGGCATGGGCTGGCCCAAACAGTCAAAGAACAGTCAAAGAATCTGCCTGGCGCTCCGGCCTGATGCTAGAGTGCCAAGCTGCCAATGCGTTGCAGGCATGGGTTTGCAGCGTATCCCTGGCCTAAGCACGCGTGTGATCTGCTGGTCGCGACGCGGGTGAGGCTATTAATTCAAGGAGTTTCCAGTGGTCGATTTAGAGAACTTGTTCAGTGGTGGATTCGGCGTGCTCATGTGGATCCTGGTCGGCCTGGTGGCGTTGTTGTATCTGGTGCCCGTTCGCTTGTGGATCGCGGCATGGGCTTCCGGCGCCTACGTGGGTTTATTTACCCTGATCGGCATGCGGCTGCGCCGTGTGCCGCCGGACACGGTGGTTACGGCGCGGATCAGCGCTGTAAAGGCGGGCATAGATGTTTCCGTCAATGACCTGGAAGCCCACTTTCTTGCGGGCGGCAATATCGGCAGGGTGGTCAATGCCATGATCTCGGCCGATAAGGCCAATATTCCGCTGCCCTTCAAGCGCGCAGCGGCCATCGATCTGGCCGGACGCAATGTGCTGGAAGCCGTGCAGATGTCGGTGCTTCCCAAAGTCATTGAAACGCCGAAAATCGCAGCGGTGGCCAAGGACGGCATTCAGCTGATTGCCGTGTGCCGGGTAACGGTGCGCACCAACATCGACCGCCTGGTGGGCGGTGCAGGCGAGGAAACCATCATCGCGCGCGTGGGCGAGGGCATGGTGAGCACCATTGGTTCCGCGCTCAGCCACAAGAGCGTGCTGGAGAATCCGGATCACATTTCCAAGCATGTCTTGAGCAAGGGCTTGGACGCGGGCACGGCCTACGAAATTCTCTCCATCGACATTGCCGACGTGGATGTGGGCGAAAACATCGGCGCCAAGCTGCAGATCGACCAGGCCAATGCCGACAAGCAGATTGCCCAGGCGAAAGCCGAGGAGCGCCGCGCCATGGCTGTCGCCCTGGAACAGGAAATGCGCGCGCGGGTCGTGGAGGCCGAGGCCGAAGTGCCGCGCGCCATGGCCGATGCCTTCCGCCAGGGCAATATGGGCATCATGGATTACTACCGCATGAAGAATCTGCAGGCCGATACCGTGATGCGTGAAGAAATCGCCGGTACCGGTGACAACGCTGTGGCCGCAGCCAAGAAGTAAGCCGGAACGTCATGAAGGATCTGTCTCAGGAAGTCATTTATGGCCTGCTCATTGCGGCCATAGTGCTGTTTCAGTACCTGATCAAGCGCTTTGGCCCGCAGCAGCCCGCGGAGCCCTTGCCGGATATGCAGGAGGAAATGGAGGAGGCGCCTGTGCCTGCGCTGCCCGTCATTTCAGCCGAGGATTTCGGCCGTGGCCGGCCGGCATATGATGGGCCGTCGCCTGCCCGGGGACGTTATTCCCGGCAGGCGCTGATGGGAAGCCGGCGCGAGGTGCAAAAGGCGATTGTCATCGCCACCATCATGGGACCTTGCCGCGCGGACGAACCTTACCAGGGCAGGTAGTTCCGGCTTTTAGATGCGGTTATTTTCAGCCTTATACCGGCGCACCATGATCTGGTCGCGCCACCGGCATGCGCCTTGGTATCTGGGGGGCTTGAGCTTCGCGGAATCGTCTTTTTTTCCGATTCCGCCGGACGTGATGCTCGCGCCCATGTGCCTCGCCAACCCGCACAGGGCATGGTGGCTGGCGTTGCTGACTACACTCACTTCGGTTGCTGGGGGGCTGTTCGGTTACCTGATAGGATACCTCGCGTTTGATCTGATCGAGCCTTGGTTGCGCGAGTCACGTTACTGGTCGAGTTACCTCACCGCGGTTGACTGGTTCGATCGCTGGGGCATCTGGGCGGTTTTCATCGCCGGATTTTCACCCATTCCCTACAAGGTATTCACTGTGGCTGCTGGCGCGCTGTCGATGGCCGTGCTGCCTTTTACATTGAGTTCGTTCATCGGCCGCGGGGCGCGCTTTTTCCTGGTTGCTGGGCTGATGGCCTGGGGCGGGGCGCGCATGGAGGCCATGCTCTACACCTACGTCGAACGCATCAGCTGGACGGTGGTCGCGCTGGTGGTGGCGGGCGCTGCCATCTACTACGTCATTTAAAGGGAAGCTCAGGCGCAGAACCTTATTCTGCAGGGCGCAGCGTCGCCGGGGTCAGAAATACAAATACGTTGGCGATGATGATGGTCACCGCCATGAAGTAGAAGGCCATGATGAGGCCGTACGCATCCGCGATCAGGCCGCCCAGGCCGGGTGCAATGGCGGCGCCCACTGATTGCACCCCGAACATCACGCCAATCGCCGTGCCACCCATGTTCTTGGGCGCGCTGTCGAGCATCCAAGCCTGCAGCACCGCACGCACCGCATACAGGAAGAAGCCGAGCACGGCGATCAGCAGCACGAAAGTGTGTGACTTGCCCGCAAAGGCCATGGCAAGCAGCACCACGCCGGTCATACCCAGACTCGCCATCACGATGCGGCGCGGCCCCAGTTTGTCGGAGAGGTGGCCGGCAATCGGCGCGGCGGTGAAGCCGGCAGTCTGCAGCGCAAACATCCAGACGCCGACGAGCCACGGCGAATAGCCCATCTCGTAGGCGAGATACACCGGCAGGAAGGTGAGCAGCGCGCTTTGCGTCATGTTGCGGAAGACCGAGCCGATCAGCAGCATGTTCACGCCGCGGTCGCTCACCAGACGCTTCAGGCCCTGCATGTAATCGGCCAGGCTCTGGGTCTTGCCATCGTCCTTGCCGAAATCATTCTTGCTGCCTGAGCGGGTGATGCTCAGGGTGCCGAGGAATGCCATGATCAGCACCGCCATGACGAGGCCCGGCACCACATTGATCATCACAATCTCGCGCCAGGTGAGCGTCAAGAGCAGCGCGCCAATGACCAGTGGCGCCAGCGCATCGCCCACATTGCCGCCCATGCTGTGTATGGAAAGCACCAGGCCTTTCCGCTGCGGGAAGCGGTTCGCCAGCGTGGGAATCGCCGCCGGGTGCCAGAGGTTATTGCCTATGCCCACCAGCATCACGCAGATGAGCAACATCGGGTAATTGTTCGTGAAGCCGATCAGGAAATAGGGCACACCTATCCAGAAGAGGGATATGGCGAGCAGGATCGCTTTTTTGCCGATGGTGTCCACTATCATACCGCCGGGAATATTGGAGACTGCACCGGCAATCGCCTGGCAGGTCATCACCAACCCGATCTGGCTGTAGGAAAGCCCCAGTTCCTTGCCGATCAGCGGCAGCAGAATGTAGAAGGTGGCCGGGTACCAGTGTGTCAGCGCGTGGCCGATGGTGACGATCCAGACTTCTTTCAGGGATCGGCTTGATGCAAGCTCGGGCGCTGCGGCGACTGCGGTGTTCATTGTGGATTTCCGGAATCTGGTGATCGAAGCACGCAATTGTAGGGGAATTTGGAAATCCGGATTCAGCCCAGCGGTTTTCCTGGATTTTCGGAGAGGGAACAGGCGCTTGACTGCCTGTCGGCACGCCAGGAGGGTCGCGCGACGTTGCGACTTACAATCCGTGCCATAGCTTGCAAGGGAGAGTGCATGGGTCTGGAGGTGATTGCCGCGGTGCTGCTCGGCGCATTGCTGCATGCCCTATGGAACACGCTTGCCAAACACAATGCCGGAGGGGCTGGCGATGTGGTGGTGGTGGGGTTGCTCGCCGGCATTCCCGCGGCCCTGTGCTTGCCATGGACCGGCCTGCCAGCGCGCGATTCCTGGCTGCAGCTGATCGCCTCGGCGCTCATCCACGTGGCCTACTTCAAGGTATTGGTCGGCGCCTATCGTGGCGGCGCTTTGAGCGTGGCTTATCCGTTGATGAGCACATCGCCGACTATCATCAGCGCGATGGTTAGCACGCCGAATACACCGACGAAGGCCAGTCGCTCGGCAAGACGCTTGCAACGGGTGAGCAGGGTATCAAGCATGGGCTGCGCTATTTTTGAGAAATTCAAAACTTCGTGACGGGCGAGGCCACGGCGTATATTCCCCTCACCCTCGGTCCCTCTCCCAACGGGAGAGGGAAGCAAAACCCTTCTCCCACCGGCGACCGGAGGAAGTCCCTGTGGGAGAGAAGGGCTGGGATGAGGGGAAACCTGTCACGAGCGTAGGTGGTTCTCAATAAATAGACCAAAATTGAATTAAAATAGAAGCTTATATTATGTTATTCCTTGTGTTTTATGCACAAAGTTATAGATTAAAATGATGATTCATCTAAAACTAACTCCAGTTCGCCATGAGCCCCTACGAGAACTGGCAGCAACTGGCCTGGGCCGGCGCGCTGCTGATCACCCTGAGCGTGCTGCTGCTGAATATTCTGGCGCGCGTGTTTTTTCGCAATACCACTGCGCAGCATTGAGCCCGCACCCGCCAACGAAAGGCCATTGAATGAGCGCACTGTTGCAAACCGCCTTGCCGCCGGATACCCGGACCAAGATCAAGGTCACCGATCTGAATTTCTACTATGGGGCCTTCCACGCCCTGAAAAATATCAATCTGCAGATTCCGGAGGGCAAGGTCACCGCCTTCATCGGCCCCTCGGGCTGCGGCAAATCCACTTTGCTCAGAACCTTCAACCGCATCTATGCGCTCTACCCCCGCCAGGTGGCCCAGGGCGAGATCCTGATCGATGGCGACAACATCCTCGCACCCACCCAGGACGTGAACCGGCTGCGCGCCAAGGTGGGCATGGTGTTCCAGAAACCCACGCCATTCCCGATGTCGATTTTCGACAATATCGCCTTTGGCGTCAGGCTGTATGAAAGCCTGAGCGGGCGGGATATGGAGGAGCGGGTCGAATGGGCCCTGCGCAAGGCTGCGCTCTGGGAGGAGGTCAAGGACAAGTTGAAGCAAAGCGGCATGAGCCTCTCGGGCGGTCAGCAGCAGCGGCTTTGCATCGCCCGCGGCATCGCGGTCAAGCCGAGCATCCTGCTGCTGGACGAGCCGGCCTCGGCGCTCGACCCGATTTCCACGGCACGCATCGAGGAACTGGTGCACGAGCTGAAGAACGATCACACCATCGTCATCGTGACCCATAATATGCAGCAGGCGGCGCGGGTATCGGATTTCACCGCCTACATGTACCTCGGTGAATTGATGGAATTTGGCGTGACCAATGAGATTTTCATCAAACCCAAGCGCAAAGAGACCGAGGATTACATAACCGGCCGTTTCGGCTAAGCGGAGAACCCCATGGCCAACAATCATCTAAGCAAACAGTTCGACAACGACCTTGAAGCACTGCGCTCGCAGGTGCTGCAGATGGGGGGATTGGTTGAATCCCAGGTGCGCAGCGCCATCCAGGCCTTTTCCGAGGGAAACCTCACGCTGGGGGACCAGGTGATGGAAACCGAAATGCGCGTCAATGCCTTCGAGGTCCAGATTGACACGGACTGCAGCCAGATCATCGTCAGGCGCCAGCCGGCGGCCACTGACCTGCGGCTCATCATGGCCATCACCAAGACCGTGACCGATCTGGAGCGCATCGGTGACGAAGCGCACAAGATCGCCCGCATGGCGCGCCAGATCCATGAGCGCGATGTGAAGGACTTCGGGCGCTTTGCCAATATCCGCCGCACCGGCGATGTTGCGGTCAACATGCTGCGCCAGGCACTGGATGCCTTTGCCCGGCTGGATGTGGTCGATGCCGATCGCATCATCAAGGAGGACCGCGCCATTGACGATGAATTCAAGTCGGTGGTCCGCCAATTGATTACCTTCATGATGGAAGATCCCAGGACGATATCCATGTCGCTGGACATCATCTGGATCGCCAAGGCCATCGAGCGCATCGGCGACCATGCGAAGAATATCTGTGAATACGTGATCTACATTGTCAAGGGCACCGACGTGCGCCACACCCAGCCCGGCGCGGCCGGAAACACGCCGCGCGCAACCGGAACCTGAACGCTGCCGCCGGCGCGCGCAATTCATCAAGGGCCCGGGAAACCATGAGCGGCACGATTCTCGTCGTCGAAGACGAGCCGGCGATCCTTGAACTGATCGCGGTAAATCTGGAGCACGCCGGACACCAGGTCCTACGGGCCGACAGCGTGCCACAGGCAGAGTCCCATATGCGCTCGGCGCTCCCGGATCTGGTGCTGCTCGACTGGATGCTGCCCGGCACCTCCGGCATCAGCTACGCCCGCCAGCTGAGAGGCGATGCGCGCACCCGCGATCTGCCCATCATCATGCTGACGGCACGCGCCACCGAAGAGGAGAAAATTCTCGGTCTGGAGGTGGGCGCGGACGATTACATCACCAAGCCCTTTTCGCCACGCGAACTGCTGGCGCGCATCAAGGCTGTGATGCGCCGGCGCGCGCCGCAACTCACCGCGGATGCGGTGGAAATCGCCGGGCTCAGGCTGGATCCGGCCACGCACCGCGTCACCGGTCACGGCAGCAATGTGGAAATGGGCCCCACCGAGTTCCGCCTGCTGCACTGGTTCATGACCCACACCGAGCGCGTCTATTCGCGTGCGCAACTGCTGAACGAAATCTGGGGCGATCATGTCTTCGTCGAGGAACGCACCGTGGATGTACACATCCGGCGCCTGCGCCAGGCGCTGGCTCCCGGCGGGCACGAGCGCCTGATTGATACCGTACGCGGTGCCGGATACCGCTTTTGCCGGCAGGTGCCGTGAGTGCGGGCACCTCACGGAAGCGCCATTCGGGCATGCGATAATTTCACCATGCAAATCCGGCCCGTTCCATGATCGAGCTTGTGCTGCGCTCGGCTTTGATTATTGCCGCCGCTGTGCTTCCCGCCGTCGCGGCAGGGTTTGCGTTCGGCCCGCACTGGGGCTGGGCTATTTTTTGCCTGGCGCCGATGGCGCTGCTGGCATTCCACCTGCGACAGCTGGCCAAGCTGCGCCGCTGGGCATTGGGGTCGCCCATTGCGGATGTCCCGGAAAGCTGGGGCGTCTGGGACGAGGTTTTTGCCCAGCTCTACCGCAGGCGGCGCGCACAAATCCGCCAGCGCCGTCGCTTCGGCCGGCTGCTGGCGCGCTCCCAGCAGGCAGCCCGCGCACTGCCCTACGGCATCACCATTCTCGATGCCGACCGGCATATCGTCTGGTGCAATGACTCCGCCGAGATGCATTTTTCCATCAGCCTGAAGCGCGATGCCGGACAGTCCATCACCAATCTGGTGCGCCAGCCCGTGTTCGTGAATTACCTTGATACCGGGGATTTCGACACGCCGATGGAGATCTCCGCAGCGCGCGCCGATGAGCTGGTTTTGTCGGTGCAACTGGTGCCCTATGTCGATTCGCATCACCTGCTGCTCTCACGGGACATCACCCAGGCATCGAAGCTGCGCATCATGCGCCGCGATTTCGTCGCCAATGTGTCGCATGAACTGCGCACCCCGTTGACCGTGCTGGTGGGCTTTCTGGAAACCGTTCGCGAGCTGAAACTGGATGCCGGCCGCACGCGTGATTACCTGACCATGATGGCGGAGCAGAGCGAGCGTATGCAGCACATCATCGATGATCTGCTGACCCTGTCATCCCTGGAATCCGCGCCGCAGCCGCCCGGTGGGGAGCGCATCGACATGGCCGCCCTGATCGCACAGTTGCGAAGCGAAGCCGAGTCCCTGTCCGGCGCGCGCCACCGCATCGTCATCGAGGCCGATCCGCAGCTCGATCTCGCGGGCAGTCCGGGCGAGATCGCCAGCGCACTGGGCAATCTTGCCAATAACGCAGTCCGCTATACGCCGACGGGCGGCGAGATCCGCATCATCTGGCGTGCGTCCGATGAGGGTGCGGAATTCAGCGTCACCGATAATGGTATCGGTATCGATCCGCGACACCTGCCGCGATTAACCGAGCGTTTTTACCGAGTGGATCGCAGCCGCTCGCGCGAGTCCGGCGGCACCGGGCTGGGCCTGGCGATCGCCAAGCATGCCCTTTCTCGGCATCAGGCCAGCCTGGACATTCAAAGCGAGCCCGGCCAGGGAAGCTGCTTCAGTGCGCGCTTTCCCGATGCCCGGGTGCTGCGAAAGCCGGCTTACAGCAGCGTTTCCGGCTGAACGGCTCGCTGCCGACAGAAGCCAGCCATGACAGCCACGCTGAATAAGGGCGCCCTGGGCACCCTGCAGGCGGTGATCATAGGCGTGGCCGGTACCGCACCTTCGTTCAGCATCGCTGCCAGCACCGCCGTGCTCATTGCCGTCACCGGCGCTTACGCCCCCGCGACAGTCCTCTATTGCGGCCTGGCCATGCTCGGCATTGCGCAAGCGTTCAGCCGCCTCAACCGGGATGAGCCCAGTGCAGGTGCGGGCTTTCTCTGGGTGAGCCGCATTTTCGGGCCGGTCGCGGGTTTCTTCGCGGGCTGGTCGGTGCTGGCAAGCTCGGTGCTGTTCATGGCCTCGGCGACACTGCCGGCGGCGAGTGCCACGCTGCTGTTGCTTGCGCCAACCCGTGCCGAGGATCCCCTGCTGCTCACCGGCGTTGCCCTGGCCTGGCTGCTGGCAGTCTGCGCGCTTACCATTCGCGGCACCGCGCTGACCGCGCGGGTGCAGTGCACGCTTGTCGTTATTGAACTGGCCACACTTGCCCTGATTGGCCTCGCCGTTCTGCTAGCTGCGAGTCCACTGGCGCTGCAGCGATTCGAATGGACTTCGTTGACCCTGTCCGGCATGGATGCGCAGCACTTCATCAATGGCGCGGTGATCGCCCTGTTCCTGTTCTGGGGATGGGACATCCCCCTGAATCTCGCGGAAGAGACCCGCGATGCGCGCCGCTCCTCCGGCATGGGCGCGATCCTCTCGATCCTGGTGCTGATGGCCATACTGGGCGCATTTCACGCAGTGGCACTGATCGCACTCGATGACGCGCAAATAGCCGCCTCGGGCAGCAATCTGATTCTCGCCATTGCCGATTCGGTGTTGCCGCGCCCCTGGAGTCTCATCGCGGTGCTGGTGGTGATGCTCTCCACCGTGGGCGCGCTGGCGACCACCTCTCTTGGCTTCAGCCGCACCCTGTTCGCTCAATCGCGCCATGGCGTGATGCACGCGCGCTGGCGCGCATTACATCCGCGCTGGCGCACGCCGCACCAGGCCACGCTTTTGTTCGTCGCGCTGGGGGCGACCCTGCTGGTAGCCCCACTGCTTATCGAGGATGCGGCCGCAGTCCTGCGCATAGCCATCACCGCGATCGGCCTGCAGGCGGCCTTCTACTACGGACTGACCGGGTTTGCCTGCGCCTGGGCGCATCGACTGAGTTTCCGTGTCTCGGCCATTCGCTTGCTGTTCGATGTGCTCTGGCCGGCGGCAAGCGCCACGGCACTATGGCTGGCCGCGGCGCTGCTGATGCGCGAGCTTGACGCATTGACCCTGGCGCTCGGCA
>JBCKLP010000030.1:0-18737 GCA_038903735.1 Burkholderiales bacterium
TCGTGGAGGCAGGATCGCCGCCCATTGTACGTGACCTGATCGGGGCCTATTCGGGTTTTGCGCCTCCCGTCTCCGGTGTCCCGGCGGCATCATGCGCATGTCATAGCGAAGAGGCGTGAAAAGCAGGCGATTGCCCAACCGGCCCCGGTGCGGTAAATTCGCCGGGGTGGTGCCGCGGTCAGGGCAGGCGGCCTGCGGCAATCATACGTGAGACCAATGTCGGTGCGGATATCAGGTAGACGATATCGTCGAATATACAGAATGGACTTCCCGCTGCGGTATCGCTGCAGGGGGTGCGGACAGGGGTTTGGTTGCGTCTGTAAAAAACGAAACTGTCATGGCTATTTGTTACGGTCCCGGACAGGCCTCCGGCCACGTTGTAGGCTTCATGGGTATTGGCGGTGATCCCGGAAATTTGCACGCCGCTGACTTGATAGGCGCCCAAACCGTTTTTTCCATGGGAAACAAATGCGGCTGCAAGGCCGCTGCCCAGAACACCTGGCGTGGGTTTGTTGTTGGCCGCGTCGGTGGTGGGATCTACCACTGCTATCTCGCCCAGTGAGCAGAGCGCGAAGGACGATTGGGACAGCGCGGAGGATACCGTGCACGCCGGCGACTGGCTCCCAGGCGGCACAGGTGTTGTCGTACCTGTATTGGTATTGAATGTGGCCGTGCCGCCCGGCAGTGAGTCGGAAAACACGGCCGCAACACGGTAGGTGAAGCGGCGCCCCCAGGCATCGGTTTCAGGCACCCCCAGAGTTGACCAGGGAATGACACCGACTACACTGGCGGCTGTCGTGCAGGGCGCGTTCGCCAGACCGGCGCTACCCGTTCCCGTGGGCGTGTCGGCGACCGCCGGACAGGGCAGGTTTCCGTTGGCCTGCGCATAGCCGATCAACGCCTCCTGAATCTGATCCATGACGCGCCGCGTCTCGGTGATGCTGCGCACCTCCATTTGCGTTGACAGCGGAATCAGTGCGCCCGCCAGCAGCAGACTGAGAACAAACAGGGCGACCGCCAGTTCAACGAGGGTAAAACCCCTGAGTTGTTTCATCTGGAACAAGATCAGGGCGCTACGACAATGGCACTGTCGTTGGAACTAAGAATCGATCCGGATCGGTGCGCAAAAATCCGGTCGGCAGGCGTCTGGTTTTCGCCTTCCAGGTAACTGGAGAGGCTGGAGGATGGGCGTGACCCTGACAGCGCCCTGCCCGAAAATATCAGAATGGCGATTTTGTCATTGGACGTCGTTATGAATGACAGTTTATTAACGGTCAGGCAATTGGTCACACAGACTAAGGGTAAGAAGGGTGCGCTCCCGCCGGGAAGATAGTCTGGTGCAACCGAATAGTAGGTCTGCCTGAACCATTCATTCTTAATGAACCAGCCGCCGGTGGGATCCGTGGAACTGACAATCGGCCGCGTAATCAGGTCCGCGAATGTGATTTGAACGGTCCAGGTGCCACAGGTAGAGCTTGGGCACGAAAGATTGATTGTGCCCAGATAGGTGATGGTCGCGGCCCCGGCGGGGGTAAGCGTTCCGACCGAATAAGTCTGTGATATGAAATTATTGGTCGCGCCATTTAAGGTCTTAGTCACGTCCGTCACTGTTGGTTTGTATACAAAGCCAAGCCCGGCTTTGTCGGCGTTGCCCAGCATCTGGACGCGAAGATCGCTGATTCCCCCATCTCCTTCATTTTTGACGTCGAAAGTACAGCGATAGCCCGAGGCTACTGTGGCACAGGTAGCCGGAATTACCGTGCCGGTACCGCTAATCTTGCTGATGCCGCCGCCGGACCAGGAATTAACCAATGTTGTAAGCGGCAGCAATCCTTCGGTAGTCGGGGTGGCGTCGCCGGCATAGGCGTCCCGCGCTCGCGTGGCGGAATTTCCAGGACCCACGAGCGATGCGTCGTTGAACTTTGCGGGAAATGGAAAGCGGCCCCAACTGGACAAATAACTGATCAACTCGGGTTTGATGTCGCGTTCGATGCGCGCGGCGACCGCAGGTTCAACCATGGCCATCAGATCGGCCTGGGTGATGACGACGATCTGGTCGTTGAAGGTTTCCGAGGATTGGCCGGTGACGAAGGTATCAGTGCCGCCGGCGTTGCTGCCTTCCAGATAATTGGCAACACTGTTGACCAAGCGATTCTGTCCGCTCAAGGGGGCGCCCGGCGCGATGATTATTGCAACAACGTTGCTGGCGGGTGAGGTGCCGGTCACGCTCAGCGTTCCCTGAGTGTCGCTGTTGATGACGGTGGTGCCGCTGGCTTTGCGGAAATTCGCCGACAGCGCATACCACAGCACTTCCCCGCTGGCATCGCGCAGATCGACGGCCCTAATGGTTTTCCAGGGCAAGCGGCCGATGCGGGTCGACGCGGTGGCACAGTTGCCGGGATCATTGCCTAAATTGTTACTTGCAGGGCAGGGCAGGGCACCGGGCTGATCGTTGACGATCAGCGGATCGCTGACTCTGGTTGTCCAGGCCCGCGACGCCGCATAGATGATCAAAGCGGCTTTGGCTTCCTGCATGGCCTGCAAGGAGCGGCGATTGCGTTCTACGTTTACATCGGCCTGGGTGCGCGCCAGTCCGTTGACCACCAGATAACTGGTCACCAAAGCAAACAGCGTGAGTATGGCGATCATCGCCAGACCCCGCTGCCGTCCAGGGCGGCCACGCCGGAATTGTGACCGTCTAAACATGAATCAGCGCCGGTCCTGCGCGGCACCCGGCTTTATCTTGATCTCGCCGTTGGCCATCACTTCTATTATGGTGCCTCTGGTTCTGTCGAGTGTCTGTCCGACTTTCAGGCTGACCTGCGGTTCATCCTGCACGGGTTGGAGAAGGATGCTTGCCGGGTCGCCTGTCTTGTAGGCTTCGTTCTGGGTGGTGCCATTAACCCAGATGGTGGATTTCCCGCTGGACCGCGATATATGGCCATTGACGGTGTATAGGCTTTCCAGGACCATCTTTACCTCCTGGATGTTGAGCTCCCGGCGGCGGTCAAACTCCTGGCGCTGCTGCGCACTGAAAAACAAGCGGCCAAGTGCGCTTGCGCCGGCATTCTCCTGGGCATTGAGTTGCGGGGATGCCAGCGTCCCCAGCATTACGAGCGCACACAGCGCGCCGCAGTTCCGCCGGTGATGGTTCAAGTAGTAAGGCTGTGCGCGCATGATTTTCAGGAATTCACCTAATTTAGGCTCACCAAATCCACCTCGCAACTGGAGTTAATCTGCGGCACGTTAGCCAGCGCCCTTACAGGGCCGCGCTCAATCCGGTCCAAGGTGCAACGCCTCACCGAGATGTGAGACAGCGCGGATCCATTGAGGTCGGAAAGGAATTTTAACAGATCTCCCTCGTGCAGCAATTGCATGTCCAGCTTCATACGGCTGGCAACCAGTTCTATTCCGCCTGCCAGGGTTATGCCCGGGTAGGCCAAAGCACGTTTCGGCTCGATATTGTACCGAATCTCGAAGAGCTTCCTGGCAGATTTGATTTTGGCAATGACGTCAAGCAGATCGAGGTGGTTTTCCTGGTCCACCATGCCCTTTGACGCCATTCGCGAATACCAGAGCATGCTCATCTTGATTTCGCGCTCCTCTTCGGCAACCTGGTCGACGCGCTTTTTCGCCCCAGCCGCGGCGCTTTTCACAGCAGCATTGGCCTTCCGGGCTTCAATGAGCATGTTTTCACTGAGGGTAACGCCGGTGATGCCCAGGCCGATCAGCAGCACAGCCGTGGCAAAGGTCAGCCGCAGGCGCTTGAAATCCTCGCGCGCGATCATCATGAGTCGACCCGCTTGCTGAAAATGATCGTGAATCGCGGAACTTCGGTTTCACGCACTGCGCCGATATCGCCGCTGATGCTTTTCTCCGCGTTCAGGTCGAAAGGCAATTGGGTGCTGGAAACTTCAACGCCCGGCCTGGCGCGCAGCGCCAGGACGAACTGATTGACCAGTTGCGTGATGCCTCGCAAATCCGAGGCTTGTGCCGCATTGACTTTGCCGGACAATTGCACAATCTCGAAAACCGGGGCTCCTGCGGATTTTGCTGCAGGGTCTGCTGCTGCCGGGGGCGGGCTGGGCGGCGGTTTGGCCCCAGGCGTCGCACGGCGAGGTGCGCCGCTGATCTCCCACTCGATGCGTTCGATTTCGATCTGCGGAACCACTGCCAGCGCCTTGCTGAGTTCGACAAACATTTTGTCGATGGAAACGCTCTGCTTCTCCAGCACGATGTAGTTCTTGATCAGCGCCTTCAGATTCTCGGTTGATGTCGGAGTTTTCTGGAATTTCGCCTGCAGGTGGGTGTACTGCGTGTTGAGCCGGCGCTCCTGCGCCTGATTATCGCCGATCATATCCCGGACTGCGTAATAGTCCATCAATCTGGGCAGTGCGAGCAAAACACAGATACTGAATACTGCAGCACTGGTGGCATGGGTCGCCACGCGCATGCGCCAGATATTGAAGAAGCGGCGATAGTCGTCGGCGGCAAACTGCCGGGAGGGCGGCGAATGGGCCAGTAAGTTCAAAAACAGGCGCTCAGCAAGCATTCCTGCAGGCGCGGATTTCAAACCGGTCATTTTTGCGGCGGCGCCGGCCGTCACAATGTGGTAATTGAGCTCCTCGGTGCTGACGCAGGCCCGCTGAAAGTCGCTCTGCGCCTCATCCGGCGCCAGTACGATGACATCCAGGGCGGCGCTGTCACGCGGCATCATGCGCATATTAATGAGGTATTGGTGCAGGCGGCTGGTTTCCGCAGCCATTGCACCCGCCCGCTCCGCCATGTCGTCGCCATAGATCTGGCTCAGCCGTGAGAACCGGATCTGGCCATTGTCGACAAAGCTTTGCCTGATGCCTGCCTGTTGCAGGCTGATCAGCAGGAAGCGCTTTTGGGGAAACCCCAGGCGTTTGGCCAACGCCGGAGCAAGCAGCGGCACCGAATAGACGCCGGCTATCCTGGCCTCCCTGCCGACCAGGGCCTCCAGCCAGGGTTGCAGCGATTGGGTGTTGGTTAATGAAGCGAAGAGGATACTTTCCTCCCGTCTGGGGCCGCTTTGATAGCCCAGGGACAGTGTCATCGCCAGCGAGGTATCGCGGTAGCGCTGCGCCAGTTTTAGGTTCAGCATGCTGCGCCGGTCGCCGCTGCGCAGAAAAGGGATGGATTCCTGGTGAAAATCCTCCTCGACGATATCGACGAGCAGGTCATACAGGGCCTTGGGGGCATCCGCCACGTACTCGCCGAATGCGGGCGGGGCCTCTTCGCTGTTCTCGAACAGCGCGTCCTGCGTCAAAACGCCGGACTTCCAGGAGTAGGCTCCGACCTGGCTCGCTGTGAAATAAAGGATGCGCTTGGCGGGCATTAGGACGATGCTTCCCTAGATCTTTATCTTGGTCATGATGTCGTAGATCGGCCCGAGCACCGACAACATCACCCAGCCGAGAATTGCCCCAAGCACGACGGTCATCATGGGTTCAATCATCATCTGCACCTTGCCGATCGATTCGCGCACTTCGCGATTGTAGAAATAGGATACGTTCAGCAGCGCGGTATCCAGCCCGCCGGTGATTTCACCGACCCTGATCATGCGAATGACCAGGGGCGGGAACAAGCCGACATCCTGAAACGCGTTGGTGATGCTTTTCCCATTGGTAATCTCCTGTCCTGCCATGCGCAACCCCTCCTGAATCACCAGATTACCGGCAATATTTTCCGAGCTCCGCATTGCGTCCAAGATCGTGATGCCGGCGCCATACATCAGGGCGAAGGTGCTCGCAAAGCGGGACAGGATGATTTTGCGCAGAATGTTGCCCACCAGCGGGATGTTCAGCTTGGCGCGGTCCAACTGGTAGCGGACGAGCGGGTTATTGGCGGCGATGGCCTTCACGCCAAAGAAAATGGCAACCGGTGTGGCAATCAGCGCCCACCAATACTCGACAAAAATCCGCGATACGATAATCAGGGCCCGCGTATGTATGGGGAGCGTCTGACCCATGCCCTGGATGAATGTGACCATCTGCGGCACCACATAGATCATCAGAAAGAAGGTGACCAACAGCACGATCCCGCCGACAATTGCCGGCAACATGACGATTTTTTTTGTTTGCGAGGCAAGTTCGTCTTCCCACTTGAGTGTGTTGGTGAGACTGAGCAGAACTTCGGGCATGCGTCCCGTGGTTTCTCCGGCCCTGATCAGGCTGGCGAAAACCGGGGAAAAAATATCCGGATAGTCAGCAAGCGCGGTCGATAAGGATGCCCCGCCCATAATGCTTTCCATCACACCGGATATGACTTCCCGGAACCGGGGATTTTCGGAGCTGTCGCACAGATCCGTAAGGCATTCCAGAAGGGGAATACCGGCCTTGAGCAGATTTTCAAGGTGGAAGCAAAAATTGATCAGTTCTTCGCGCTTGATGTTGCCCTTGCGTATCAGCGAGCTGCCGCGCCGGGTGGGGCCGCCACTGATCATGTCCAGGTTCATGCGCTTCAGGCGCATCTGCAGGTCAACCAGGTTGTTCGCCTGGACCTGGCCTAGCGAGGTCTTGCCTGTGACGTCAATTGCCTTGTAGGTGAATAAGGGCATGTCCGGCCTGGTGACTACATGCGATCGGTCAGATCGACCACGCGCATCACTTCGTCCAGCGCCGTCGATCCGTCCAGTGCGCGGCGAATCGCATCATCGGCGAGGGTGCGAAAGCCCCTGTCGATGGCGGCCTTGAGCAATTCTCTGACGGTCGCCCTATGCGCAATCATTTCGTCGATTTCGGGATCAAACTTCAGAATCTCCATGATTGCAAGGCGCCCCTTGAAACCCTGATGGTCGCAAATGTCACAGCCCACGGCGCGGTGCAGGGTCGGCGCTTTTTCCTCGGAAACCCCGGCCAGCTTGCACTCGGCCGCACTTGCTTCATAGGGTTGTTTGCAATGCTCGCAAAGGCGGCGCATCAGTCGCTGCGCGACTATGCCAATGATATTCCCCGACAACACACCGGGAAGAATGCCGATATCGAGCAGCCGGGGAATGGAGCCGATGGCCGAATTGGTATGCAGAGTGGAATACACCTGGTGGCCCGTCATGGCCGCGCGAAACGCCATGGTCGCGGTATCCGCGTCGCGAATCTCGCCAACCAGAATGATGTCCGGGTCCTGGCGCATCAGCGAGCGGATGCCGTTGGCGAAGTCCATTTTGACGGCCTCGTTGACCGAGCTTTGCCGGATCAGGGTCATCGGATACTCGATCGGATCCTCCAGCGTCATGATGTTCAGGCGGTCACTGTTGATGTGGTTGAGCACCGAATAAAGCGTGGTGGTTTTGCCGCTGCCGGTCGGCCCGGTGACCAGAATGATTCCTTCCGGGCGCGCAATCATTTTCTTCAGCAACGCCAACTGGCCGCTTTCAAGCCCCAGGCCATCCAGGGGCACAATGCCTTTTTGCCGGTCCAGAATCCGCAACACGACGTTTTCCCCGTGCGAGGTGGCCTGGGAGGCGACACGAAAATCCACTGATCGTCCGGTGAGCGAGAGTGAAATGTGACCATCCTGTGGCGCACGCATCTCCGCAATATTCATTTTGGCCATCACTTTTATGCGCACTGCCATGGCTGGCCAGTAGGTCTTGTGCAAGCTGCGAATCTGCCGCAACACGCCGTCGATGCGGTAGCGGATGCGCAGGAAATTCTGCTCGGGCTCGAAGTGAATATCCGAAACGCCGCGCTCCACGGCATCAGCGAGCAGTGCCGAAACCAGCCGCACGACTGGTTGCGAATAGGCATTTCCGGATACCTGGATGCTCTGGTAATCGACTTCGCCGGTCTCGATTTCGTGAAGGATGCCGTCAATTGAAAAATCATGGCCGTAGTACTGGTCGATTGCACGCGCGATTTCGTTTTCACCGGCCAGGCGCATGTCCACTTCAATTCCGCCGCGAATCTGGGCGCGAACCTGGTCAATGGCAACTACGTTATCGGTGTCCGCGATCGCGATAATCAGACGGGTATTCTCACGGTCAAGTGCCAAGGGGAAAATATTCTGGCGTTTGGCGAAATCCCGCGGCACCAGTTTCAGTGCGGCAGGGTCGACAACGATCTGCGAGAGATCAACGCTTTGCAGCCCCAGCTTTTCCGACACCGCATCGCGCAGCGTGGCCTCGGAAACAAATCCCAGTTGTACCAGGAGGCGACCTACCGGCTGATTGTTCTTGAGTTGTTCAAGCAGCACAATGCGCAACTGGTCTTGGGTAAGGATTCCCTGCGAGATGAGAATCTGGCCGATATTATGCTTGGCCTGCGGCGCAACTTTGGGTGCGTCGGGCGCCCGGGGCGAATTCACCTTGCCAACTCCTGAGCGCGTGCCTCGGCCACTTTGCGGTCGAAACCCACGGCGCGTGTCCCCGCAAGCGTGAGCGCTTTTCGATAGAAATCCAGCGCCAGCTTGCGTTGCCTCAATTGATCCAGGCTCACCGCAAGATTGAAAGCAAAATCCGCATTGTCGGGGTCGCTGCTGTGGGCCTTGAAGTAGGCGTCCTGGGCTTCGGCCCAGCGCGACTGGGCTGCATACTGGTTGCCCAAGGTAAAGTAAAGGTGGGTTGCATCCGGCTGTGCGGCGATCATGTTCTTGAGGCGGCTTTCCGATTGCACCGGATCGATTGTGCCCTGCAGGGAAATGAGAGCGGCATGGGCGTGCGAGTCGCGTGGGTCGAGTTCCAGGAGTTTCAGATAGCGCAGTTCAGCGGTATCGTAGTCTTGGCGGCGTACATCTATGGCTGCCAGTCCCAGCAGCGCGTCGCGGTTGTTCGCTTCACGTCCCAGCACTTGCAGATAATCGACTCTGGCGCGGTCAAGTTCGCCACGCTGGTACGCAGTATAGGCGCTTTCCAGCACTTCGTCGGCCTTGAAGGATGGCGGGTTTACCTTAATTGGCAGGCGGACAGCGCTGTGCGGCGCTGCCGGCCGTTGCGCGGCGGCAACCGGTGCGGGTACGCCGGGAACGGCGGAGCTTGTTCCGGGGGAAGCCGGTTTGAGGAGGGATGCGGGTGTCGGCGATGCGGCTGCGGTTACCGGGGCAGGTTTTGCTTGCGGCGCAGGGGCTTGCGGTGCCGCAACCGGAGCCGCTGGTGCGGGTACCGTCGCAGGCTGGTTGGCAACTGGGGGCGATGCCGGGGCGGCTGCGGGCTGAGCGGAATCCGCTGCCGGGGCTGCACCCGGGGAGGCAGGCGAATCCAGCGGCGGCGCAAGTTGCGGGGGTGGCGCGTTGGCTATCGGCGCGGCCTTTGCGGAGGACTGTACGGCGGCGGTATTGGCTGTGTAGCGTGGTTGCATCTGCCACCAGAGATAGACCCCGTAGCCAACGGCTGCCAGACCCAGCGCTCCCAGCATGAGGTAGAAGTTTCGCTTCGGGTTGTAATCAACCTCTTTCGCTTCAAACATGTTGCGCGCTGCGGCACGTTGCGGATTCGGTGTGACTGGAGATACTACATCCGCTTCGGCCACCGGGGCGCGCTGTGCAGGCCTTGAGGGTGCGGCAACCGGCTCTGGGGGCGCCATGGGTGTGAAAGTGTCTGGCGCGGCAGTTTCCTGCCTGGGGTCCGTCGCGAGAAATGGCTCTGAGCGTTCTTCAAAGAGGAGCCCGCCCGGCTCTTCGGCCTGATGCTCGGATCCCAGAGCGTTCTGCTTGGCTAGATCCGCCTTTTTCAGAGCTTCCAGCAGCAAGCTCAACGGCGCGCCTCGTTCGCGAATCGGGAAGGATTAGGCTGATTGATGAAATTATCCTCAGGCGCGAATACCCGGTAAGCGCGGTAATCCCCGTCAATACTGGCATCCTTGATGACCAGGGGACGCAAAAATACCACCAGTTCGGTCTTGGTATTGGTCCGGTTGCGTTGCCCGAATATCTGCCCCAGGCCCACCGAGCCCCGCAGACCGGGGATGCCGTCCTCCAGATCGTTGACCGAGTCCTGAATAAGTCCGCCCATGACGGCGATCTGCCCGCTGTTAATCTTGAGCATTGACTCCATTTCGCGGCGCCGGATCTCCGGGATCAGATTCTGGATCGCGCCCAGGCTGGGGTTGGGATCGGGTACCAGGCGCGCTATGCGCGTCAGCGACGGGCGCAGATACAGGAGAACAATATCGCCCTCCCCGATCTGGGGAGTTACGCTCATGACAAAGCCGACGGGCGTGATTCTGGGGGAAGTCTTGATGGTCGTCTGTGGCCCAAAGTTTTGACCTCCTGGGGTTTGACTGACCTGGATATCGAAATACACAATTTCGTCGACCACCTTGATTATGGCGGTCTGATTGTTCAGTACCGACATTTTCGGGCTGGACAGGACGCGCACGTTTCCGAAGGATTCCAGCAACTGGATGGTTGCAGACAGATTGCCAAGGTTGAAATTAGGCGCGGCCAGACTACCCAGGAACAGTCCTTGGGTAGGCGTTGCCGCCGGCCCCGCGATTGGCGCCTGCGTGATGTTGATTCCCGATGGGCCGCGGCGCAGCAGCGACCAGTTGATGCCCTGCTGAAACTGATTATTGAGTTGTACTTCGACGATGGTGGCCTCGATCAGCACCTGCCGCCTGGCGCTAACCAGCACCCTGTCGAGAAACTCCTGGAGTCTTTCGTGCTGGCGTGAGGTGGCGCGAATATTGATTACGCCGGCTTCGGCATTCGCGATTACCGAAGCTGCCTCCCGGAATGTGGTGTTGGCCGTGGCACCTGGTACCGGGCCGCCTTGTGGCGGGGCCTGCGCGGCCGGTTGCTGAGCGGCGCCACCGGCCAATGCGCTTGCAGGAGCGGCAGGGCTTGCCGGGGCCGCTGGTGCTGGGCCAGTTGTCGTACCGGTTGGAACCACCCTGTCTGTTTCCTTCAGGATATCTTTGACGTTCTCTATCAGCGTTTCCCAGAACTTGCTCTTGCTCTCGATTTCAACCTTCATGCTCGAGGTGTTTCCGCCTGCGGCTCCGCCCCCGCCCCCGCCGCCGCCACCTTCGGAAATCTGGCTGGAGACCCCCATGGACCCCGAGGTCGAGCGGCTCAGGTTGAGATAATCGATTTTGTAGATGCGCAGAAAAGGTGTGTCCGGCATGACACTCAGATTGTGCTGTTCAAACTCCCAGCGCATGTCAACCTGTTTGGAAATGCGCGTCAGTAATTGCGGAAGCGTTTGGTCAATTGCATTCATGGTGACCGCGCCGCTGATGCCGCTATGGATATCGACATTCAGCTTGGCATCGCGTGCCAGCGCAAACAGCAGTTCCTGTACCTTGACACCGTTGACGACCACGCTGTAGGTCTCGGGTTTCTGCACTTGCTTGGGTCTGGGAAGGGCGGGGGTGATCGCGATTAGCGCGGGAATTACGCCGGTCGGTGCCACGCTTGCAGGAACCACGTGCGTTTCCGACTGTTTCATGAACGGGGGTGCCGTGCAACCGACCAGGCTTGCGATGAAGCCGACTCCAAGCACAAAGAATTTTTCACTCATAGCAAGGCGCACCTTTCCTATTTGCGAATCTAGGCGAAGAGTATAATTTAATAAATTGATTTTGCGCATTAAATAAAGATTTCTATTGGCTGTTTTTGCTTCGCATTCTTTCGACGCTGCGAAAGTAGGGGTTTTGCGTTTTCAGATCAGGCGGAAGTGCCGCAATGGCATTTCGCGCCTCCTGGGAGCTGATATAGCTTCCCATGGCGACACGAAAATTCTGTATATCATTGATTTTTACGCTATAAATACGCAATTCCTCATCCGGCAGCAGCTTTTCGGCCCGCGCCAAGAAGCTCTCCAGCCGCCTGGATTCACTCTCTGTCACGGTTAGCAGTTGAATAGCATAGCTTTTTCCAGGAGCTTCCTTGAGCCATTCCTGTGTCACGGCAAACTGCTTTTTCGCCCGTGGGCCAAGACCGGCGGGTCCGCTCTGGATATGGGTTTCTGCCGCGCCCTTCGGGGCAGTCTGACGCTGGGTTAATGGTGTGACTTTGTCCTGCGATTTCTCGGCCGGCTGTGGATTGGCTTTGCCATTTACCATAGTCGCCGTCACGACAGTCGATGCTTGGCCGGAGTTCGCAGGAGTGGCTGCAGGGACCGGGGTGTCGGAAATAAACGGTAATTGAGTCTGGTCGGCCGTTGCTTGCGCAATCGGCGCAAGCGCGGGTTTGGCGGCCTCCGCCGTTGCAGCGTTCCGCGTTGCCGAGGTAATCGGCGAAATAGGGGGCGACAACGAGGTGCCGGGAAGCCATACGCCCAGCGCGTATCCGAGGACCAGTCCTGCAGACAGGCAGGACAGCACCAGCGTAATCCTGCCGTGGCGGTTCAGTGGTCGATAGAAATCAGAATCCGACACCGCACGTTTTGCCTCACGCTCGCCTACTGAATGGGTATCGGCCGCAAACGCGGCCAGCAGCGCTTTGTCTGCAAGGATGTTGACACGCCTGGTCAGGCCCTTTGACGCATCGGCGATGCGCCTGACTGCGCCCGCGGAGAAAGGATTGGGGCCGCGGTATCCTGCCGCGCGCATTCGATACTCGATATAGCTGGCGATATCGTTGCGTACCAGCGGCTCAAGCCGGAAGCCATGGGTAATTCTCTCTTTGAGCTGACGCATTTCCACAGTACCGAGCAATTCGTCCAGTTCGGGTTGTCCGAACAGGACGATCTGCAGCAATTTGTTGCGGTTTGTTTCCAGATTGGACAGCAGGCGGATTTCCTCCAGCGTCTCCCGGGGCATCGCATGCGCTTCATCGATGAGAACCACGACCCGCTTTCCGGCGGCATAGCGCTCGATCAGCGCGTCCTGGATGGAACGTAGCACCCTCGTGCTGCGTTCGCTGCCGATATCAAGTTTCAGCTCGTCGGCTATGGCGAAGAGGATTTCGTCGCGTGATAGCGAAGGGTTGGCCAGGAAGATGGTTTCGACATGGGGCGGCAGGCGTTCCATCAGCACCCGGCAAAGCATGGTTTTGCCAGTGCCGACCTCGCCGGACACCTTGACAATGCCCTCATCGTGGGTGATCGCGTACAGCAGCGCCTCTAGCGTGGCGCCCCGGTTGGCGCCGGCAAAGAAAAAATCAGTATGCGGCGTTATCCTGAAGGGCGATTCGTTCAGGCCGAAGTGATCAAGGTACATGGGCGGTTCTAGTAACTAAACTACTGCTGCTTTTGCAGCGCTTCCATGCGCGAATACAGGGTGGTGCGATTGATGCCGAGAAGCTTTGCCGCTTGACTGACATTGCCCCGGCTGAGTTTCATCGCGGCTTCGATGTAACCCTGCTCCCACAGCTTCAACATCTGATCCAGGTTGAAGCTGCGTTCGCGTTGCAGGTGGCGCTGCGCCTGGTCGATCAGAGCTTCCGGGTCTCTGTCCTCCAGTGGCGCACCGCGCGTTGTTTCGGGCGCATCCATGTCCAACTCAGGCTCCAGATCCTGGGCCGAGAGGCGCTGCCCCGCGTATTTTGTGGCGAGCCGGATGGTGATATTACGCAGTTCGCGGACATTGCCCGGGAAGTGGTAATCCTGCCAGAGTTGTTGCGCTGACTCATCGAAAGAGAAGGGTTGCAGCTTTGCCTGTCCTGCGTAAAAGTTCTGAAAATGTTCGAGGAGCAGATTCTTGTCCTCGTCCAGTTCCCTGAGCGGCGGCACGCTGACTGTGAAAACCGACAGGCGATGGTAGAGGTCGGCCCTGAAATGCCCAAGTTTGATTTCCTGGCGAAGATCGCGGTTGGTGGCGGCGATCACGCGCGCCTGTGAATATCGCTGCTGGGTTTCGCCCACTCTTTGATATTCGCCATTCTCCAGCACGCGAAGGAGCTTTGCCTGCAATTCCAAGGGTAATTCGCCAATCTCGTCCAGAAACAGCGTGCCGTCAGCGGCATCTTCGAAATAGCCTGATTTATTCTGGGTGGCGCCGGTAAATGCGCCCTTTGCATAGCCAAACAGCGTGGGTTCGACAAGTGTGGGTGCGATGGCCGCGCAATTGAGGGCGAACCACGGTTTGGCGCGACGCCAGGACAGGTGATGCAGCATGTGCGCAACCAGTTCCTTGCCGGTGCCGGATTCGCCTTCAATCAAAGCGGGATAGGGTGAGTCCGCGTACTGGCTTATCTGGTTTTTCAGTTTTTGAATGGGCGGACTTTTACCGATAAGCGGGTCGGCCGAAGGGGCGGCCTCGCCCGTGAGTTCCGCATCCCTGAATTGAAGCGCCCGCAGCAGTATTTTTTTCAGATTTTCCGCGTCGCAGGGCTTGGCCACAAACTCGGTGGCACCCAGGGTGCGCGCGTGGCGGGCATTGGCCGCATCGTTCTGGCCCGAAAGAACCAGGATTTTCATTGCTGGTGAATGGGCGAGAAGATCGCCGATCAGCGCAAATCCTTCATCGGGGCGATGCGGCGAAGGGGGCAGGCCCAGATCCACCAGCGCGAGCTGAGGTGCATCGTCAAGCTGGCGCAACAGGCTGATAGCGTGGCGGCGCGAATCACTGACCAGTACCTCGAACTCCTTGCTGAGCGCAAAACTCAGGGTCTCGGTGATCAATGCGTCATCGTCAACAATCAACAGGCTTGGTTTGTCAGCCATGTGAGCTCGATTCAATGCATTTCAGAAATGCGCGTTCGAGCGATTTCTCGTTTTCGCGTTCAAGCAATTCCCGAGGCGATCCTTGGAAAGCGATGCAACCTCGATGCAGCACGACCATATGGTCGCAGATTTCATCGATATCGGCGAGGGAGTGGGAGGTAAACATCAATGAGCGGCCCTCAAGTTTCATCCGTCGCAACAAGTCCTTGACGCGAGCCCTGGCGCTCGGATCGAGTCCGCTCATGGGCTCGTCCAGGACGAAGAGCTCTTTGCGCGACAAAAAGCATGCTGCCAAACCGAGCTTTTGCGTCATGCCCTTGGAAAAGGTGCGCACCGGCTTGTCAAGACTGGATGCCGCCAGGTCCAGATCCGCAAAGGTTGCAAGTACCTCATTCTCAATCCACGGTGTGCCCGACATTCTCAGTGCAGCGAGTACGAACTCGCGGCCTGTAAGAAACCAGGGGGGAGTGAATCGTTCGGGCAGGAAGGCCAGGCTGGAGCGAGCCTCCGGACGGGTGCTGGGAATGTCGTTTATTCGGATCGTGCCATGCTCCAGGGCGCAAAAATCAAGCATGCATTTGATCAAGGTGGTCTTGCCGGCACCGTTTTCGCCGGCCAGGCCGAAAAGTTGTCCGGCACCAATGTCAAACGACACGCCATGCAGAATTCTGGCGCTGCCAAAGCTCTTGCCGACATCCTGAAAGCTGACTTTAGGCGCAGCCATTTGTGCGCTCGGAAAGATTGATTGGCGTGGATCATATATCAGCGGGAGTAGCCTTTGGGAGAGCTGTTTTGTTTAGTCACTAACAAGTTAAGTCTTCGCATTTTGTGAGAAGAATTCGGTTGTGCCACAATCGTTTCCACGTCCAAGACGCGACAGGAAAAATGCATCTAAACCCAATGGGTTATGACACTTCATTCAGCTTGATCGAGAACATTTTCAAGGACGTAAATCGGTTGAACGTCCAAAAATCTTGCGTACAATCGTGGTCTTTCTTTGCCTGTTTGGTTCCGGCTCGTCCGGCTTAGGGATGCGTGATATCGGCTAGAATCCGCGCTCCGTGACCACGATTAATTCCTGAGCCTGTGCCTTCCGCCAATCTGGTCGAGATCGACCAAGTCACTTTCGCCTACGATAAGCGAACCATTCTGGAGCGCATCGATCTCCAGGTTGAGAGGGGGAAATTAGTCGCAATCATGGGGGGCAGCGGCTGTGGCAAGACTACGACGCTGCGGTTGATAGCGGGCGCTTTGCTGCCAAGCAGCGGCGAGGTCCGCGTGGATGGGCAGGTGGTGAACCGGCTCTCAAGCGATGCGTTGTATTTGCTCCGCCGAAAAATGGGGATGCTGTTTCAATTTGGCGCACTGTTTACCGATATGACGACATTCGATAATGTCGCGTTTGAACTTCGTGAACATACCGCGCTGCCTGAGACCTTGGTCCGGGATCTGGTATTGATGAAGCTGCATGCCGTGGGCTTGCGCGGCGCTGCGAACCTGATGCCTTCGGAGCTTTCCGGCGGCATGGCGCGGCGGGTGGCACTTGCCAGATCAATAGCACTGGACCCCATGTTGATCATGTATGACGAGCCGTTTGCCGGTCTGGATCCTATCGCCTTTGGCGTGATTGGAAAGCTGATCAAGCAGTTGAACGCGGCTTTGGGAGCCACATCAATTATTGTCACGCATGATGTCGCGGAGGCATTGCAGATAGTGGATTACGTATATTTCATGTCCGAAGGCAGGATTGTGGCCAAGGGAACGCCGGATCAGATTCGCAACTCAAGTGACCCATTCGTCCACCAGTTTGTACACGGCGAAGCCGATGGTCCGGTGCCGTTTCAGTATCCGGCCCCGGCGTATCGCGAGCATCTGTTTGCAGAGGCGAACTGATGCAACGCACAAGGGAGTTTTTGCAGAGGATAGGGGCCAGGGTAATCAATTGGGTCTGGCGGCTAGGATATGCGGCACGATTCTTCTGGCTGGTGCTGAAATATTCCGGGCCGAGTTTTCGCCGTTTTTCGCTGACTATCCGTGAAATCTACTTTGCCGGGGTTCTTTCCCTGGTAATCATTCTTGTTTCCGGTCTTTTCGTAGGGATGGTGCTGGGTTTGCAGGGATACGACACGCTGGTGCGCTACGGTTCAGCGGAGGCGCTCGGCGTGCTGGTCTCCCTGTCGCTTATTCGTGAGCTGGGACCGGTCGTCGCCGGTCTGTTGTTTGCCAGTCGTGCGGGGTCTGCAATGACGGCTGAAATCGGCTTGATGAAGGCGACAGAACAGCTTGCGGCAATGGAAATGATGGCAGTGGATCCGATTGCCCGTGTCATTGCGCCCAAGTTCTGGGCGGGCGTCATTTCCATGCCAATTCTAGCCGCGCTGTTCTCGGCCATGGGAATCTTCGGGGGGTATATTGTCGGGGTGCATATGATCGGGTTGGACGAAGGTTCATTCTGGTCACAGATGCAGTCGGCGGTGGATTTCCGGGAAGATGTGCTGAACGGGATTATCAAGAGTTTCGTGTTCGGGGTGGCGATCACCTGGATTTCCGTTTTTGAAGGCTATGACGCGCCGCCCACCGCGGAAGGCGTCGCCGGGGCTACCACGCGAACCGTGGTGACTTCGTCTCTGGCGGTGCTCGCGCTGGATTTTGTCATGACCGCACTGATGTTTCGGGGGGTGTAAAAATGATGTCACGCAAGGAACTTGACCTTTGGGTCGGAATATTCGTAGTGATGGGATTTGGAGCGGTGCTTTTCCTGGCACTCAAGGTCGCCAATTTGTCGGCCTTTTCTACGTCTCAATCCTATGAGATCACGGCGAAATTTGACAACATTGGTGGGCTCAAGCGCAGCGCGCCGATAAAGAGCTCGGGTGTGGTGGTGGGGCGTGTCGTGGAGATCAGTTTTGACAATCAGACCTTCGAGGCGGTGGTCAGAATGGCGCTCGATGGTCGTTTCCAGTTTCCCAAGGATACGTTGGCCAAAATCCTGACCTCTGGATTGCTGGGCGAAAATTACATCGGGCTTTCGGCCGGAGGAGATATGGCTAATCTGAAGGGTGGGGATTCCCTGAAACTTACCCAGTCGGCCGTGGTTCTGGAGAATTTGATCAGCCAGTTCTTGTATAGTAAGGCTGCAGACGGGGACGCCAGTAAGAAGTAAAATCAACGGCTAAGTGGGTAAAATCGGCAACCCGGGGAGGTTCCGTTGTCGGCATGCTGCGTTGCGATGGGGCCAGGGATGGGTTTCGTCTGACGGTGTTGACGTCTTGGATGGGACAGGTGCCTGCAAGCTGTTGTTTGCTAATTCAAGTTTGCTTTTGAGGATGAAATGCGACGCAGTATTGGAATATTGGCGATTGTTTTTCTGCTGTCTGGCGGGCTCTTGGGTTGCGCATCTACAGGCGGAAGCCCCCAGGATCCCTTGGAGCCGCTGAACCGTGCCATTTTCGGATTCAACGAGAAACTCGACGAGGCGGTGTTACAGCCGGTTGCGCGTGGTTACCGTGCGGCGCTTCCCCAGATGGTGCGCACCGGGGTTGGCAATTTTTTCGGGAATATCGAGGATGTTTGGATCGGGATCAATAACATCCTCCAGGGCAAGGTGGCTGATGGCGTGCAGGATCTGGCCCGCTGCGTTTTCAATACCACTTTCGGCCTTTTGGGTGTTGTCGATGCGTCGACGGATTTCAACCTGCCCAAACACAGTGAGGACTTTGGCCAGACGCTGGGCCGCTGGGGGCTGGATAGCGGCCCGTATCTGGTGCTGCCGCTTTTTGGACCCAGCAGCGTTCGGGACGGCGTGGGATTCCTCGTTGATATGAAAGCGGATCCGGTTCGAAATCTGAGTCATGTTCCAAGCCGCAATGCGTTGTACGCGACCCGCACGATTAATACGCGGGCTCGTTTGCTCGATATCGGGAGAATTGCGGAAGAAGCGGCGCTGGACAAGTACCGGTTTATCAGGGAGTCCTATTTCCAGCGCCGGCGCAGCCAGGTCTACGATGGTGATCCGCCCCGGCGACGCGAATCATCGGAATTGGAAATCGGCGAGGAGCCGCGTCAGGTTGAATATTCTCCGGATAACGTCAGGGGAATGGCTATCAACGGCGTAACGGGCTCGGCAGGTTTGCTCATCGCCTCAGACGAGCAATGGAATGGCAAGTGAGAT
>JBCKLP010000031.1:0-18599 GCA_038903735.1 Burkholderiales bacterium
ATGCGCGCGCAATTATTGTGCCTGACTGACGAGACAGCGCAGGCGCATGTGCGCAAACTGGTGCGCGATTATCTTGCCACGGAACGCTTGTCAAAATTCCAGGAGGGCCGGCTGTGGGGCGCGATTCACGGTTACTGGCGGCAGGCCGCGCTGGCGTTTTCGGTCTGCGTGGACGCCTATGGTTCCGGCGCAAAAGGAACTGAGGGTTACAAGGGAAGCATTGCCCTGCTCACGGTGCGCGCCTTGCGCGCCCTCGCGCAGCAAATGCGCTGGCAGTACATGCGCTATGGTCCCTGCGAAGAAAATTTGTGGGGATCAGTTGCCAGGGTCTATGCGCTGGCGGAGAGTCGGAAATTCGCGCGCAATATCGTAACGGCCTACTCGGGCGTACCCGGGGAAACCTCCGCAGAACAGGAGTTCCTGCGCGCAGTGATGCTGGCATCGTCTTCGCCCGACAGCCTGCTGCCCGTGGAGATGGAACTCATGGAGCGGCTGATAGCGCATTTCTCCGCGTCCTTCACACTGGTGCTTGATCAGCAACCCGATATTGCCTACTGGATAGATCTGGCGACCAGCCATCCGCCTTTGCGCATTGCACGCGCGCCGCAACGTGCGCCGACCCTGCGTTTTTTTGCCGCGGGCAAGGCCATGCAGGAACTCAATGAATTGACCGAAAAAATAGCCTCGTCAGCGGAATTCGTGGGTGGTTTTTCCCCTACCGAGCGGGTTTTGGGGTTGAGTTGAGGTACTTGTAGAGCTTGCGGCAGGTAGCGTCGAAGGATCGCTGCTGTGCCTCGGTGATCCGGGGCCAGATCAGTGGGCCGCCTTCTTCTTCGATAAGTTCGGCGATGGCTTTGCCGACGGGAATCTTCTTCAGCGTGTCCTCCTCGTAGCGCCGCCGTATGAGTTCACCGCCGAGCATCCACAGGTGGTCGCGGTGCCGGTGCAACGCCTTGGTGGCCAGACCCTCCTCGAGCAGGTGAAGCAGGAAGGGCGTGAGGAATTCCACGATGCGCTGGCCCGGCGCGATATCGTGCTCGTCGGATTGCCAGCGCTGCGGCCACTGCGCCAGGTCCGGACAATATTGGGCCAAGGAGGCCGCCTGCGCAGCACACATACTCGGACCTTGATGAACTTTCTGGTTCCTGCCGATCATGGTCCTGACCCGCCTGCTCAACGCCTGTCATCATTTCCCCAGCTTTGTCTACACCGGGGCCCGGTTACAAACGGCCTGCAATACGATCGAAGTCGATGTGCGCCCGCGCCAGGGATCCAAGGCGCGCTGCTCAGGATGCCATCAACCGGCCAGCGGCTATGACCAGATGCCCCAGCGCAGCTTCGAGTTCATCCCGATCTGGGGCTTCGCCGTGGTCCTACTGTACTGCATGCGACGGGTCGATTGCAGGCGCTGTGGGGTCAAGGTCGAGGAGGTTCCCTGGGGCACGGGCAAGCACCAGCTGACCAAGGCGTACATGCTGTACCTGGCGCAATGGGCGCGTAAGCTGTCCTGGAAGGAGACCGCACAGTCGTTCCACACCAGTTGGGAGAAAGTCCACCAAGCGGTGGCCTACGTCGTGGAATGGGGATTGCTGCACCGGCAACTGGGGCCGATCCGGGCCATCGGCGTGGACGAAATCGCCTACGGCAAGGGCCACAAGTATCTGACCCTGGTCTACCAGATCGACGCCGGCTGCACACGCCTGCTATGGGTGGGCGAGGAGCGCACTAAGGCGGCCTTCCAGAAGTTCTTCGACCTGATCGGCACCGAACTGACCCAGCGCATCGAGTTCGTGTGCTCGGACATGTGGAAGCCCTACCTGGATGTGATCAAGAAGAACTGCACCGCTGCTCTGAACATCCTGGACCGCTTCCACGTCGTGGCCAAGCTCAACGTGGCCATCGATGAGATCCGCTCCGGCGAGGCCCGGCAGATGATCAAAGATGGCTACGAGCCGGTGTTGACGAAATCCCGGTGGTGCCTGCTCAAGCGTCCGGAGAACCTGACCGACAAGCAGCGCATCAAGCTGCGCGAGGTCCTTGGCTATAACCTCAAGAGCGTTCGTGCCTACCTGTTCAAGGAATACTTCCAGCACTTCTGGGATTACGACTCGCCCACCTGGGCGGGCAAGTTCCTCGACCAGTGGTGCACCGAGGTGATGCGCTCGCGCATCGACCCGCTCAAGAAATTCGTGCGCACCGTACGCAGCCACCGCGAGTTGCTGCTCAACTACTTTCGTGCCCGCAAGGAGTTCTCCAGCGGCATAATCGAGGGCCTGAACAACAAAGCCAAAGTCACTATGAGAAAAGCGTACGGCTTTCGCACCTTCAAGGCGACAGAACTCGCGCTATATCATGTACTTGGCAAACTACCCGAGCCTAAACTCGCCCACAGTTTTTACTGACGAACCAAAAAATAAGATCTTCGAATGCGGTCCCGCCCAGCGTCAATCTGGGCGGCACCTATGAACCCGAAATGGTTCTGGATGTCCTGGCGCACATGGCCTTGTACTGGTCGAACACGCCCCCGGAGAGAAGGCATCCCCGTCATCGGGTCAAGACGCGTCTCGCCGTGGCCAGTGGATTTGATGGTGTATTGGACGCGCTTGGGGCATCGGTGTCGCTCGATTTCGAGTCGGCGGCAACCGAGAGCTGGATTGTCGAAAATGTCAGCGCGGGCGGTTTTGGCGCAAGCATTCCACAAATCAAGGGTGAATGGCTGAAGATCGGCTGCCTGCTTGCCTTGCAGCCAGAGGGAGGCACCAACTGGGTACTGGGAATCGTCAGGCGTTTCAATCGCGAATCACCCCAGCAGGGGAGTGTGGGCATACAGACCTTGGCGAAAGCCATGGATTCGGTGCAATTGCGCGTGCAGGGTGGTGCCGATAGCGGGGAGATCTGCGTGTTGCTGGATCCGCAGGGTGTCACCACGTCCAGCGAGGCCATGGTGTTGCTGCGTAACGGCGTGCTGGTGCCGGGTCAGAATCTCGAGTTTGAATACCAGCGCAAGCAGATCATGCTGTTGCCCCAGGGGGTTACTGAACGCGGCGAGGATTTCGAACTGGTGAAATTCAAGGTGATGTTGCGCGATACCGGCGAGTAAGGGTGCAGGCCGGACCTCAGGTAAGGACGCGCCTGAGCCAGGCGGCGATATCGGCCACTTCCTCGGCGCATACCGAGTGCGGCATCGGGTAGTCGTGCCACTCAAGATGGCAGGCTTGCTGGCGCAGTAACTCGCGCGATTCCACGGCGCGGCTGTGCGTTACCACGGGATCTGTGCGGCCATGGGCCATGAACACAGGTGTCTCGCGTCCGCAGTCGGTGATCTCGAGCGCCAGGCTCTCCGCCAGCGGCAGGTAGCAGGACAAGGCCATGATGCCGGCGAGCCGGCGTGCGCTACGCAATCCGGTGTGCAGGACAATTGCGCCGCCCTGGGAAAACCCGGCGAGCACCAGGCGCGCAGGGCTGACGCCGCGACCAATCTCCCTCTCTATCAATGCCTCTATTTTTTCCTGTGAAGCACGCACACCCGATTCGTCCTCGCGGCGGATAGCCGCGTCACTGATGTCGTACCAGGCGCGCATGAGCATGCCGTTGTTGATAGTGACCGCCTGGCGGGGCGCGTGCGGAAAAATGAACCTGAGCGGCAGCTCAGACAGGCTGAGTTCAGGCACGATGGGTGCGAAATCATTGCCGTCTGCTCCCAGTCCGTGCAGCCAGATGACTGCCGCCGTGGGTGTCGGTGCGGTCTCGATTTCAATGCATTCCAGAAGTTCTGACAAGGGATGTCCTTCCGATCAGGTGGATACGATCAGGTGGATACGGTGGCGCAGGAGGAAGACTGTTTAAGCTGCAGGTCCTGGGCGGATCGCGGATTTTGGCCTGAATGCGCTGATCACGTCCGCGTTTGTTTCGATATAGGGACCGCCGATCAGATCGATGCAGTAGGGTACTGCGGCAAAAATGCCCGGCACCCGTACTTTTCCATCGGCATTGCGCTGGCCTTCCAGCGTTTCGCGGATGGCCTTTGGTTGTCCGGGAAGATTGATGATCAGCGCCTGTTTGCGGATGACCGCCACTTGCCGGGAGAGAATGGCTGTGGGAACGAATTCCAGGCTGATGCGCCGCATCTGCTCGCCAAATCCGGGCATGACCCTGTCGGCCACCGCGAGGGTGGCTTCGGGCGTGAGGTCCCTGGGGGCGGGTCCGGTGCCGCCGGTGGTCAGCACCAGATGGCATCCGAGTCTGTCCACGAGATCCACCAGCGTGGATTCGATGATGGCGCGCTCATCGGGTATCAGGCGGGTTTCCATGCGCCATGGCGATGCCAGCGCACGCGTGAACCACTCCTTCAGCGCAGGAACACCCTCGTCCTTGTAGGTGCCCGCTGAAGCACGATCGCTGATGGATACCAGGCCGATCAGCAGTTCATTGCCGGCTGCGCTCACGCCTGATCCTCCGCCTGCGGTCTGCTGGCACCTTCCAGCGTTTCTCTTACCAGCTTGAACAACTCGCGGTAGCTGCGCGGCGGTTTGCCCGCGACACGTTCAGCGTTCGCCTTGCGTGCCAGGTTGCGAAATTGCCGGATTTCCGCGCCCGGATGCTGGCGTGCAAAATCGGTAAACGCGGTGTCATCGGTGAGCAGGCGCTCGCGCCAGCGCAGGATGGCATGCTCCAGCGCAACGTTGCTGCTGGATCGGCCGTCCCAGCGGGCGAGTTTTTCGCGAATCGGCGCCGGATCGACTGCGCGCATCAATTTGCCTATGTACTGCAGCTGCCGGCGGCGTGATTCGTGCCCCTTGATCCTGCGCGCTTCCATCACCGCCTCATGCAGAAAATCAGGCAACGCTATGGAGGCGATTTGTTCATTGTTGAGTTCGACCAGGCGTGCGCCCAGAGCCTGCAATTCGGTCATTACCTGCTTGCGCTGGGTTTTGCTGGGCTTATCGGTGTCATCCATTGCCTGTCCTTTATCTCGTGCCGGATGCCGGCCGAAATCCGGCTGCTATGATAGCGGCTTTTCCACGGCCAAAATTTCATGCCAAGCAGCAGATTTGCAGTTGCACAGGATACGCTTCGCACCATCGTGGAGGACGTTCTGGCCCGCGCGGCGGCGCGCGGCGCGACCCAATGTGAGGCTGATGCCTCTGAAAGTTACGGTCAGAGCGTAACCGTGCGTTGCGCCGAGGTCGATACCATAGAGCACAATCGCGACAAGTCGCTGGGCGTGACGGTGTACATCGGCAAACAGCGCGGGCATGCCAGCTCGTCGGATTTTTCGCCTAAAGCGATAGCCGACACAGTGGACGCGGCGCTTTCCATTGCGCGCTTTACCGCCAGCGACGATTGCAGCGGTCTTGCCGAAGCCGAGTTGATGTGCCGCGAAGTTCGTGATCTCGATATGTTCCATCCCTGGGACCTGTCGGTGGACGCGGCGATTGACCTGGCAAAGTCCACGGAGCGGGCGGCATTTCGTCTGGACAAGCGGATAGTGAATTCCGAGGGCGCCAGCGTGTCCTGCCAGCAAAGCCATTACGCGATGGGCAACAGCCTGGGTTTTCGTGGCAACGCGCAAAGCTCGCGCCACTATATTTCCTGTGCGGTGATCGCAGGGGAGAACGACGCCATGCAGCGCGATGACTGGTATTCCTCGCAACGCGCCAGCAGCGACCTGGCGCGCCCGCGGGACATAGGCGCCTATGCGGGCCGTCGCGCCCTGGCACGATTGCGCAGTCGCAAAATCGATACCCGCCAGGCGCCGGTGTTGTTTGAGGCCCCCGTGGCCAACAGCCTGCTGGGACACTTTGTCTCGGCTGTCAGCGGTGGCAGCCTTTACCGCAAGACCTCGTTTCTCCTGGACAGCCTAGGCCAGCAGGTGTTCTCGCCGCTGGTGAACCTTTCAGAGCGGCCGTTCCTTCTGCGCGGCCAGGCAAGCGGTTGCTACGACGATGAGGGCGTGACTGCGCGCGACCGCGAGGTGGTCCGCGCTGGCGAGGTGCAGGGATATTTCCTGTCCAGCTATTCGGCACGCAAGCTCGGAATGCCCACAACCGGTAATGCCGGTGGCAGCTACAACCTGATCCTTGAACCCGGCAAACGCGATTTTGAGGGAATGATCCGGGAAATGGGACGGGGACTGCTGGTCACCGAATTAATGGGGCAGGGAATCAATCCGGTGACAGGGGATTACTCGCGCGGTGCGGCGGGCTATTGGGTCGAAGGCGGTGAGATTCAGTATCCGGTCGAGGAAATCACCATCGCCGGCAATCTGCGCGACATGTTCCGTTCGATAGCTGCCATTGGCAGCGACACGCTGGTGCGCGGTTCGCGCCAATGCGGATCCATATTGCTGGAGCGTATGACCATCGCCGGGAATTGATCTCCGGCGGGTAATCAGCGGCCGGCACAGAGGGGGTACTGGCGCAATGCTGGAACGATTGCTGCGGGCCGTATTCCGGTCCGAGGTCAATGCGGCCCCGCTTAACGAAGCGGGCATCCGCGCCTGGGCCGCAGGTGATCTGGCGGCTGCGGAAACAAGCTTTCGGCAAGCGCTGTTCAAGCGCCCATCCTTTGCCGCGGCCTGCTCCAATCTTGGCATGGTGCTGGTTGAACAGCGCCGCTTTGCCGAGGGACTGGATTTTTTGAGACGCGCTGTGGAGCTGGATCCCGGGCATGCCGGCGCGCAGGTCAATCTGGCCAATACACTTGCCTATGACGGGCAGGTCGATGCGGCGCTCGCGCATTACGAGGCCGCGCTCAATCGCGAACCGGATAATGCCGCGGCGAGAATGAATGCCGTCAAACCGTTCATGGATGCCTGCCACTGGGATCGTGTGGAGGCCGAGTCGAGCCGCCTGGACAGCTTGTATCGCGACGGCTGCGTTGACTGGAGCGGACAGGTCCTGCCTTTTGTCGCATTACTGCTGCCCTTGCCCGTGCTCATGCAGCTTGCCGTTGCGCGCAGCCACGGGGCTGCGCTGGGCAATCGGTACGCCGCGCGGCGTTCCGGGATCCGGGCCTTACGTCCCTCACTCGATCCGACAGCGCGCATTCGCGTGGCCTACCTCTCCGGGGATTTCCGCAACAATGCCGTAGGCCACCAGATGGCGGGTTTTTTTGCCAGCCATGACCGCCAGCGTTTCGAAGTGCATGCCTATTCGTGGGGAGTAGATGACGGCAGCCAGTGGCGCCAGCGCATCGTGGCCGGATGCGAACGGTTCCTTGACATACGCGGAGAGTCTTTCGAGCATAGTGCTGCCCGCATTGCCCGGGATGGCATCGACATTCTGGTGAACCTGTCGGGCTATGGTGGCGGCAATCGCAACGAAATCTTTGCCTTGCGCCCGGCACCGCTGCAGATCCAATGGCTGGGATATCCCGGCACGATGGGCGCGGATTTCATCGACTATGTGGTTGCGGACAAGGTGGTGCTTCCCCAGGCACTGGAGGGGCAATTCACCGAGTCGATAGCGCGCCTGCCGCATTGCTACCAGGTCAACGATGAGCAGCAGCCAATTGCTACGGCCCTGCCATCGCGCGGCGACTGCGGCTTGCCCGCTGCAGGCTTTGTGTTCTGCAGTTTCAACCAGAGCTACAAAGTGGACCGTGCGGTATTTTCCTGCTGGATGCGCCTGCTTCTGGCAATCCCCGGCAGTGTGCTCTGGATGATGGCACCGGGACCGGGCGCGCAAGCCAGGCTGCGCGCGGCGGCGGCCTCAGCGGGTGTTGCCCCCGAGCGGATTATTTTTGCCGGGCTGTTGCCCAAGGCTGAGCACCTCGCCCGGCAACGCCTGGCAGACCTGTTCCTGGATACCTGGTGCATCAATGGCGGCACCACCGCGAGTGATGCCCTTTGGGCGGGGCTGCCCCTGTTGACGCTTCCCGGTGAGCGATTTGGTACACGCGTTGCCGCGAGCCTGCTGGAGTGCCTGGGCCTGAAGGAGCTGATCGCAGGGGACCGTGAAGACTACCAGCGGATTGCGCTGGAACTTGCGCGCAATGATGCAAACCTGCAGGCCTTGCGTGCGCGCTTGGCGCAGGCACGCCTTGACAGTCCATTGTTCGAATCCCGTGAATTTACGCGCGGTTTCGAGGCCGCTCTCGAACACATGCTGCAAAGGCATCGTGCCGGCTTGCCTCCGGCGAGCTTTGATCTAAAACTAACTCTGGTTTGAAACCCCGCCCTTTAGGGCGGTGGGAGCCGACCCCGGCCTGAAGGCCGGGGTTTCGGGGGCGAGCGTTTTGGGAGAGGATGCAAACCCCTTCCAAAACATGTTAGATCGACAGGCCTGAAGGCCTGTCGCTAATTTCTTGCTCAAATCAGCGCCAGCTTCATCGGTAGGCAGGTCCGCATGCCCATGCAACCAGCGCGCGCCGGACCCCTGATTCAACGGGCGTAATCCGGTGTGCCATGTAGGCGGGAAACAGAATCGCGTTGCCTATGCCGCGCACGATTTTCAAATCAGGGGCATGGGCAAACTCAAGCGCCCCGCCCCGGTACTCCTTATCCTCTGACAATTGCAGCGTGAGCGAAATCTTGCGCAGGCTGCTGTTACCCGGACCGAGATCCATGTGCCAGTGAAAATGCTGCCCCGGGGTATAGACGGTATATTGGATCGGATCCAGAAGGCCTGAGACTTCAATGCCCAAGGTGCTCCCCGCTGCGGCGAAAAGTACCGCCAGTTTCTGAAATAGCCAGTGATTGGCAGCGACAGGCTCGATCCATGCAATGCTGCATTCACGATGCACCGAGCGTCCCGAAGCCACGCGAGCACTGAGCAGGGGAGCGCTTTCGGCGTCAGCAATGATCCGGGCGGATTGCTCGCCAGTCAGCACCGCGGGGATGGTTTGGGTGGCCTGCAGCCCGTTATTGATCCTGAGATCGTCGCCGGTGGGCTGACCCTGCCCACCGATGCGCTGGCCAATGTTCCCTTCGATGGTGGCATTGGCAATGAAGTCATAGAGGTAATCTGCCATGGGTGCTTTCTGCTGCCGGCTTGCTCGCGGCGTTTGCTTTCCGACAAGGGTCAATCTTTCCCGGGTTTCCCGCAGCCTTTGCAGGGTGCTGCGTTGCGGATTAGCGGGGAGGTGGCATCATTTTCGCCGTAGCCGGCCGGCGCGGAAATCCCGCAGTATTTCGCGGGCCGCATTATGGCCGGGCGCGCCAGTTACGCCGCCGCCGGGATGGGCACCGGAACCGCACAGGTACAAGCCTTTCACCGGCGTGCGGTAATCGGCGAGCCCCAGCAGCGGGCGTGCGGAAAAAATCTGGTCCAGCCCGAGCGAGCCATGCATGATGTCGCCATTGGGCAGACCGAAGATGGTCTCCAGATCGAGGGGCGAAAGAACCTGGCGGCCTATGACGCTGGCCTTGAAGTTGGGCGCGTGGCGGTTGACGGTGTCGATAATGAGGTCGGCGGCCGGGCCGCGTGCCTCCGACCAGTGCTTCCCCTCCGGAAGTTGCGGATTGAAGTGCTGGCAGAAAAGGCTGGCGACATGCATGCCCGGCGGCGCGAGGCTGTCGTCGATCACGCTCGGAATCAGCATTTCCACGATGGGTTCGCGTGACCAGCCGTGCGCGCGCGCATCAGCATGCGCACGGTCCATGTAGGCAAGCGTCGGGGCCATGATGATGCCCGCGCCGTGGTGCGCCTGTGCGATGGCACCTGGTGCACAGGTGAAATCCGGCAACTCCGATAGCGCAACATTCATGCGAAAACTTGCCGAACCACAACGGTAACGGCGCATGCGATTGCGAATCTCCTCATCAATGACCCCGGTTTCGAGAAGATCAAGATAAAGAGTACGGGGGTTGACGTTGGCGGCCAGTGCGCGCGCCTCAATCTCCTCACCCGATTCCAGCACCACGGCTGTGGCACGATTGCCTTTGACGCGGATGCCGGCCACTGCGGACTCTGTGCTGATCTCGACGCCGCGCGCACGCGCCTCGGCGGCCATAGCCTGCGTGATGGCGCCCATGCCGCCGCGCGCATGGCCCCAGGTGCCGCGCTTGCCGTTGACCTCGCCAAAGGCGTGGTGCATGAGCACATAGGCCGAGCCGGGCGTGTAGGGGCTGGCAAAATTGCCCACCACGGCGTCAAACCCGAATGCGGCCTTGACCGGGTCGCTCTCAAACCAGTCATCCAGCAGTTCGCCCGCACTCTTGGTAAAAAGATCGAGCAGGTCGCGCCGTGCCGCCGTGTCAAGCTTACGCAGGCGCAGGCCAACATCCAGCGCGCGGCCCAGATCGGCAATTCCGCCCCCGAGGTTCGGCGGCGTTTTCAGAACCATGGCGCGCAATACATCCGCCACAGTCTCGATCACCTGGTAATAGGCTGGGAGTCGCGCGGCGTCGCGCGTCGAAAATCGGGCGAGCTCCGCCTGCGTGCTGGCGGTATCAGGCCCAAGGCGGAACGCGCGTCCGTCGGCCAGCGGCAAGAAATTGGCGTAGGGACGTTCAAGAATCTGCAGTCCGTGTTCGGACAGGCGCAGATCGCGGATGATCACAGGTTGCAGCAGGCTGACGGTATAGCTTGCCACCGAGTTGCGGAATCCCGGGTGGAATTCCTCGGTGATGGCGGTGCCGCCCACCACAGTACGGCGCTCGCACACCCGCACCGAAAGGCCGCCGGCGGCCAGATAGCAGGCGCAGGTGAGCCCGTTGTGGCCGCCGCCGATGATTACCACGTCATAAGCCATGCGCAGGATTTTCCGGAAATAAAAATGTCGCTTGGCGCGCGCAAATGTCGGTCGCGAATGTTCGCGCCACTCTCGCGCCACTCTCGCGCCACTTGCTACTGCCCCGGCGACAGTCTACGATGTCGGCTCCCTGAGGTCATGTACCCCTATGAATAATTCCAGCAACGCTAATTCCGAAGCACCTCGTCCAGTCCTCGAGTTGAAAGACGCTGTCGCCCTGGTGGTGGGCATCGTCATTGGGGCGGGAATCTTCAAGCTGCCCTCGCTGGTGGCCGGCAACACCGGCGATGGCCAGACCATGATGCTTGCCTGGATCCTCGGGGCAGTGATTTCGTTCATGGGGGCGCTGTGCTATGCGGAGCTGGCCAGTGCGCATCCGAACGCCGGAGGCGAGTACCACTTTCTCGAACGTGCCTACGGTCTGGAAATCGCGCGCCTGTTTGCCTGGGCGCGGATGACCGTGATCGCCACAGGATCGATTGCGATTTTCGCCTTCGTTTTCGCCGATTACGCCACCCAGTTATTCAAGCTGGGCGAGCATTCATCCTCTATTTACGCGGCGCTGATGATTCTGGTGCTGACCGGGATCAATATCGTCGGCTTGAACGCCGGGAAAACGACGCAGAACATACTGACGCTGATCCTGGCGCTGGGCCTGGTTCTGGTGATCGTGGCCGGGTTCATGGTAACGGCGCCTGAGCCGCCCACCGTGGTGGCGCAGGCCTCGACGCAGGGCGCGTTTGGCCTGGCAATGGTGTTTGTGCTGCTCACCTATGGCGGCTGGAATGATGCGGCCTACCTGTCGGCGGAAATCAAGGATGGCAAGCGCAACATCGTGCGTTCGCTGACCTATGGCCTCACCATCGTCGCCGTACTCTATCTGCTGGTCAGTTTTGCCTATCTCAACGGCCTGGGAATCGCGGGGCTCTCGAAATCGCAGGCGCCGGCTGCCGATCTGATGCAACTCGCCTTTGGCAACACGGGTCTGGTAGTCATCAGTATCGTCGTGGCGCTTGCTGCGATCACCTCGGCCAATGCCACCATCCTGACCGGGGCGCGCACCAATTACGCGCTGGGGCGGGACTGGCGTTTGTTCAGTTGGCTGGGCGTCTGGAACGGCCGCAGGAATGTGCCGGTGAACGGCATGATCGTACAGGCGCTGATTGCCCTTGGTCTGGTCGCCCTGGGAACCTGGGAACGTAAGGGCTTCTCGACCATGGTGGATTACACCGCGCCGGTTTTCTGGCTGTTCTTTTTCCTCACTGGCATGACACTGTTTGTTTTTCGCCACTGGGAGGGTGAAGGCAAACGGCCGTTCGAAGTGCCCCTGTATCCGTTTACCCCGCTGATATTCTGCGGTGTTTGCATCTACATGCTGTATTCCAGCCTGGCATATACGGGGCCGGGTGCATTATTCGGTGTTGGAGTACTTGCAGTGGGGGCCGTGCTGGTGCTGTTCAAGCCGCAACGCTCGCAATAATGACAATCAATTGGAGATGAGCATGAAACGAATGACAGTCTGTGCGGCCCTTGTTGCCGCCGCGTGTTTTTCCCTGGTTACCCTGCCGGCGCCGTTGCGTAGTCCGGACGTGATTTATGTTCCCACGCCATCGGCCACGGTGGAGCTCATGCTGGCCACGGCAAAGGTCGGCAAAAACGACGTGCTTTACGACCTGGGTTGCGGCGACGGCCGCATTGTCATCGAGGCGGCCAAACGTTTCGGCATACGTGCGGTGGGCATCGATATTGATCCGCAACGAATTGCGGAGGCCAATGCCAATGCCAAATCCGCCGGTGTTGCCCACCTGGTCCAGTTCCGCAATGCGGATCTGTTCGAGTCAGATATCAGCGAAGCGAGCGTGGTTACGCTCTATCTTTTGCCCAGTCTCAACCAGAAATTGCGGCCCAAGCTGCAGAAAGATCTAAAAAAAGGCACCCGCATCGTGTCGCACGATTTTGACATGGGTGACTGGAAACCGCAGCAGACGGTGAACGTGGACGGGCGTACGGTCTACTTGTGGATAATTTAGCAGCTTGAGCGGTGACTGCGTCGCTTTGCATTCAGTGGAAAGTTAGGAACAGGGGAAGGGATAGTTCCTTCCCTTCCCCCGTTACCCCACTTATGAAGTGACGTAGTCCCTTCATAAGCGATGGAAAGTTAGGAACAGGGGAAGGGACAGTTCCTTCCCTTCCCCCGTTACCCCCATCCCTTCCTGAAGCGCCGACCCATGTTGAATGGGCCTTCATAGGTTTGACAGCGAATTGCGGGACGGATCTCTTATGTGGTGCCGCCCAGGGCCCACCAGATCACCAGCATGACAGCTATGGTGCCGCCAACAATCCAGAGGGGATTGAACAATTCGGCTTTTTCCGCTTTGGCGCCGCCTGACCCGGTGCCATTCTCGGCAGCCGGTGCATCAGCGGGCTTGCTCATCACAGCGCTGAATTTGACGAAAAAGTCATTGGCCATTTTCTGCGCCACGCCATCCACCAGGCGCGAGCCGATTTGGGCAAGTTTGCCGCCGATATTGGCCTTGGCTGAATAGTTGAGACGTGTGGAGCCATTTTCGTCGCTCAGCTTGACCACGGCGCCGCCCTTGGCGAATCCCGCGGCACCGCCCGATCCTTCGAAGGCGATGGAGTAGGAGTTCGGTGGATCGAGGTCTGACAGCGCGAGCTTGCCGGTGAACTTTGCCTTGACCGGCCCCACCGAGGCGGTCATAACAATGCGGTACTCGTTCTCGGCCGTCTTCTCGATGGTTTCGCAGCCGGCAATGCAGGCCTTGAGAATTTCCGGGTCGTTCAGGCCGCGCCAGACTTCGGTTTGCTTGAGGGGAATCAGCTGATCGCCGGTCATTTCCATGGGGTGAGGCTCCTTGTGTCGAAAAATACGATTTGCCGTCCCATGGATATCCGGGGATGGCATGGCACTCGCGAGGCGAGCGGCCTCAATCGGTACTGGTTAGCCCCTATTCTCCCACCGATCAACACCTGCGGGTATTGCGCGATATCATTGCGCGATATCAACGCCATCCGTAAGCGGATCAGGCAGCGCGTGGCTCACGGCCTTCCAGCACGCTGGCCAGATCGAGCAGGCTTTGCATGTTGTGCGCCGGCAGAAACTTGTCCACATGCGGCAGCATGGCGCGTATGCCTGCCGGACGCGCTTCGAATCCTTCGTAGCGCAACAGCGGGTTGAGCCAGATCAATTGCCGGCAGGAGCGGTGCAGCCGGTCCATTTCCTCAGACAAGCCCTGGCCCACATCGGCATCCAGCCCGTCGGTGATCAGCAGCACCACCGCGTTCTGGCCGAGCACGCGGCGTGACCAGTGCAGGTTGAAATCGCGTATGGAGGCGCCGATGCGGGTGCCGCCCGACCAGTCGGCAACGAGGCCGGCGACGCCGGTCATGGCGATATCGACGTCGCGGTGACGCAGGCAGCGCGTGACATTGGTGAGGCGCGTGCCGAACACGAACGTATGCACACGGTCGCGGTCATTGGTGATGGCGTGCAGAAAATGCAGGAACACCCGCGAGTAGCGGTTCATGCTGCCGGAGATGTCGCACAACACCACCAGGGGCGGATGCCGCCAGCGCGGCGAGCGGCGCTTGATCTCGATGAGCGCGCCGCCCTCGCGCATGGAGGCGCGCAGGGTGGCGCGCATGTCGATGCGCCGCCCGTGCGCATCGCTCCTGAAGCGCCGCGTGCGGATGTCGCGTATGGGCAGGCGCATGCGCTTGATCAGGGCCTTGGCCTGCGCCAGCTCCTCTGCCGTCATGGTTTCGAAATCGGCGTGCTGCAGCACTTCGCGCGAGGAAAAAGTCAGTGTCGCGTCGAGCTCGACTTTCTCCTCCTGCTCTTCCTTTTTCGAGACCTGCGACTGCTCGGGATTGAAGGCTTCGCTAACCCGGCTGCTGGTCTTTTTTTCGTCTTCGGGGGCGTTGGAAAAATTATCGGGCATCAGCATTGCCATGGCGCGTTCGAGCAACTGCGGATCGCGCCAGAAAATGTGAAATGCCTGATCAAATACTTCGAAATGCTCGCGCTTGGCAAGAAACACCGAGGCGAGCGTCCAGTAGAAATCCTCGCGCTTCTCGATGCCCACCACTTCGACCGCGCGCAGAGCGTCGATCACGCGGTTGGGGCCGATCGGCAGCCCGGCCGAGCGCAGTACGCGCGCGAAATGCATGACATTCTCGGCCAGGTGGCCCTCAGCGCTCATTTCTGTTTTTTTCCGTCGCTCATCAGCATCGATTCGCGCGCCATCAGTTCGAAACGACGCGAGGCGATGATCTGGTGGTCTTTCGCATAGGCCTCGTGATTGCGCTCCAGGCTGTCCAGGCTGTAGAGATAATTCACCATCATGCCCGCCGAGCGCCGAACGCCGGCGGTTGAGGTGTCGCCCAGCCAGTTCAGGCGCTCAAGGCGCGCGCCATTGCCCAGGTGAAAGCGTGCCACGGAATCCAGCGGTTCCTCGTGGGACTTGGCGTACAGCAGGTATTGCGAGCACAGGCGGGCAAGATCCCGCTGCAGGCCGGCACTCACACCCTTGTCGTTCATCCAGTCTGGCAGGTCGAGTATTGCCAGCAGGCTGGCGAGCTGCTCCCGCCCGGGGCCCTTTTTCCCGGCCTCGGCGGACAGCCAGGCGCGAAAACCGGGGATGGGAGAAAGCGTGGCGAAGGTCTTGAGCTTTGGAAACTCCTTGCCCAGATTTTCCGCGACCTGCTTGATCAGCAGATTGCCGAAACTGACACCACGCAGCCCATCCTGGCAGTTGGTGATCGAGTAGAACATGGCGCTATCGGCCTTGCGCGCGTCGAATACCGGCGCGTCCGGGTCCAGCAGTGGCTGCACTGCTGCACTCATGCCCTTGGTAAGAGCCACCTCGATGAATATCAGTGGCTCATCGGGCAGCGCCGGGTGAAAAAAAGCGTAGCAGCGGCGGTCGCCCTGGGTACGCCGGCGCAGGTCGCGCCAGCCCTGGATCTCGTGCACCGCTTCGTACTTAATGAGTTTTTCGAGTATGTGTGCCGAGGTGCGCCAGTCGATCCGCTCCAGCAGCAGGAATCCGCGATTGAACCAGGAGCGGAACAGATGTTCCAGATCGGAGTCGATGCCCACCCATTGCGGCGTATCGCGCAGGTCCTGCAACAGCAGGCGGCGCATTTCCACCAGCACCGCAGTGCCGCCCGGCGCCATATTGATGCGGCGGAACAGCTCCTGGCGCGGCGAGTCCACGGCGCGTTGCAGTGCCAGCAGATTGGCCGCCGAGGGCTCGTCATGGTAATCGTCTGCGGCGTGCCTGACGGCCGCCGGATCCGGTGCGAATTCGCTGGCAAGGAGATCAAAAAACGCCGGCAGGGAGAGCGAGTCCAGTTCCCGGAAGGCCGACAGAACCTCGGCGGCAAGCCGCGCCCCGGAAACTTCGCCGCGCTCGGACATCAGCGCCCGGCATATTTCGATCACCTTCTGGGCGTTGCGCTGGGCTTCCTTGGGCGCTGGCGCGCGCGGCGGAAGACGCAGCAGTCGGCGAAGGAGGGAACGTTCCGGCATAGGCGGTTCAGCCCGCCGCGATTTCCGCCTTGACCTCGGTCAGGAGGCGTTCGGCTTCGCTGCCCTTGATGCGGGCAATATCGTCCTGGTACTTGAGCAGTGTCCCCAGTGTGTCGTTGACGGTCTGCGGGTCGAGGGAAAGCTTATCGAGCACCATCAGCGCCTTGGTCCAGTCCAGGGTTTCGGCAACGCCGGGCAGCTTGAATAGTTCCATCTTGCGCAGGCGTTGCACGAAGGCCACCACTTCGGCTGACAGGCGCTCGGCCGCGCCGGGCACCTTGCGCTTCACGATCTCGGCCTCGCGCACGGCATCGGGATAATCGACCCAGTGGTAGAAGCAGCGCCGCTTGATGGCGTCGTGGATTTCGCGCGTGCGGTTGGAGGTGATGATCACCACGGGAGGCTCCTTCGCCTTCACGGTGCCCATTTCGGGGATGGTGATCTGGTAGTCCGAGAGCACCTCCAGCAGATAGGCTTCGAAAGGCTCGTCGGTGCGGTCCAGTTCGTCGATCAAGAGCACGGGCGCCGCTCCGGCCTTGCCCTCCAGCGCCTGCAGGAGCGGCCGGCGGATCAGGAAGCGCTCCGAATAAATGTCCTTGGCGAGGCTGTCGCGGTTCTTGGCGCCTTCGGTTTCCGCCAGGCGGATCTCGATCATCTGGCGCGAATAATTCCATTCATATACGGCGCTCGCGACATCCAGGCCCTCGTAGCACTGCAGCCTGACCAGCTTGCGGTCCAGGGTCTGCGCGAGCACCTTGGCAATTTCGGTTTTGCCAACGCCGGCCTCGCCCTCGAGAAACAGGGGCCGGCCGAGCTGCAGCGCGAGATAGACGGAAGTGGCGAGACTGCGCTCGGCGATGTAGTCAGCGTCGGCCAGCAGCTTGACCGTGCTGTCAACCGAGTTTGGAATGGCGGCCATGGGATCGCTTCTGAAAAAACAAATGCACGCAAGCCGGGCTTACGTGCATTCGTGTGGATGGAAAATGAGTCTGACTGCGGGCTTTCTGACCGGCACCGGCCTAGCGCAACGCCGCCTCGACGGCGCGCTTTGCCATTATGGTGACCAGATGCGCGCGGTAATCCGCCTTGGCATGGATGTCCGAATTCAAGCCCTTCTCGGGAATCTTGATACCGGCTACCGACTCCGGGGCAAACTTGGCAGCGAGCGCCTTCTCCATCTCCGGCACGCGAAACACCCCGGGGCTTGCTCCGGTCACGGCAACACGCATACCCGAGGAAGTCTCGGCCACAAATACACCCACGATCGCAAAGCGCGAGGCCGGGTTCTTGAATTTCATGTAGGCCGCCCGCTTGGGTGCCGGGAAACTCACCGAGGTGATGATCTCGCCCGCGCCCAACGCCGTCTCGAACATGCCTTTGAAGAAATCATCGGCCGCGATCTTGCGTTTGTTGGTTTGGATGGTGGCGCCCAGCCCCACCAACGCTGCCGGGTAGTCGGCCGCCGGGTCGTTGTTGGCCACCGAACCGCCGATGGTGCCCATGTTGCGCACCATCCGGTCGCCGATGCCGCTGGCAAGGGCCGCCAGCGCCGGAATGGCTTTCTTCACCTCGGCGGAGGCGGCCACTTCGGCATGGCGCATCATCGCGCCGATGGTGACGGTGCCGCCATCGACCTTGATGCCACGTAATTCCTCGACTTTACCCAGGTCGATCAGATCCGAGGGCTTGGAGAGGCGCAGCTTCATCGCGGCCACCAGGCTCTGGCCGCCGGCCAGCAGTTTGACATCGTCGCCCTTGCCGAGTGCGGCGGCTGCATCGGCCACCGATTTGACGCGCTGGTAATTAAACGAGTACATGGTTAATTCTCCTGTTTCTCAGCTCAGCCGCGCATCGTGGCGGCAGCCGCCTTGATCGCCTTGACGATGTTGTGATATCCGGTGCAGCGGCACAGGTTGCCATCGAGCTGCTCGCGGATCTCGCGCTCGCTCGGATCTGGGTAGTTCTTCACCAGGTCCATGGCCGAGAGCACCATGCCGGGGGTGCAGAAACCGCACTGCAGCGCGTGGTGTTCGCGGAAAGCCTCCTGCATCACGTTCAGTGTGCCATCGGGCTTGGCCACGCCTTCGATGGTGAGGATGTTGGTGCCTTCGGCCTGCATGGCCACGATGTTGCAGGACTTGATCGCCCGGCCGTCCATGTGCACGGTGCAGGCACCGCACTGGGCGGTGTCACAGCCCACGTGGGTGCCGGTCAGGCGCAGGGATTCTCGGATATAGCTCACCAGCAGCGTGCGCTCCTCAACTTCGGCGCTCACCGGCTTGCCGTTGACGGTCATCGAGACCTTGACGCTCATGTTTGCCTCCTCATGTTCTGATCGGATTCCGCAGCC
>JBCKLP010000032.1:0-18572 GCA_038903735.1 Burkholderiales bacterium
TGCGCGATTCCGGCCTGCGCCGGAATGACGGTGAAATTGTTTATCTCACTCCTGATATCAACCGAAGTCCGTCAGGCTCGCGGCACTCTTACTTCTCCGCGCAAGCCAGCACCGCCAGCACCGGCAGCTTGAGCGATCCGCGCACCTGAAAGCGGGCGGTGCCGCGGGTCATCGCTTCGCGCAGCGCGTCGGCACGTCCGGGCAACTGGGTGCGCAGCAAGGTGCCGGTGTGCACCGTGCCATCCACCAACATGTCGATGAGCTGCTGCGCGGAATCCAGCCGCAGCGCAGCCTCGACCACTTCCGCGCTGCACCCCGCGCCATCGAATCCGGCATCTTCCAGCAGGCGCAGGCAGGCCCGCACGCTGTCCAGTGCGCCCTCAGGCGGCGCGGGCAGTGGGGGGCCGGGATCACCCGCGGCGCAGACCGCATCCACCGCAAGCGAATGAAATGAACTGTCCTCCGATGCCGCCCACACCGTGAATACCAGCCGCCCGCCGGGTTTCAGCACCCGGCGCGCCTCGCCAAGGTCTCCGAGCGGAAAGGCAAAGTGATTCACGCCGAAGTTGGCGAGCACGACATCGAAGCTTTCATCCTCGAACGGCAGCGCGTTTGCCTCGGCCAGATGAAACCTGATTGCCGGATAGCGCTGTTTCGCCGCCTGAATCATCGCCAGCGAGAAATCCGCGCCAATCGCGGTGGCGCCGCGGGCCGCTGCCAGGGAAGCGGTGATGCCGGTGCCGCAGGCCAGATCCAGGACCCGCATGCCACGCGTAATTTTCGCAGCATCCAGCAGCCTGAACACAAACAGGCGTGTCGCCGATTCAAATGACCTGCCGTAGGCCGGGGCCACGTGCTGCCAACCTTCGTATTCGAAATCGCGATAGGAAAGATTGCTCACGATTTAACCGCCCGTCAATTTGATACGCAGAGCGCGAATGATAGCGGATGCCACCCCTGCGCCCTGCGAAGCAGGACTAATTGCCTGCCTCTTCTTGCCAACTGCTTGTTGCAGGCTGTGGGCCGCACGCCATTTGCGGCTTCGTTCCCGCAGGGCGCAATCGGTGTTCAATATCGCGCATTTCGCGGAATTCTGTATTCCTTTGCGTGCTTGCCTGCGTTACTTCTCCAGTGGCCAGAGAAATCAAAAGTCTGAAACTGGCAGCCGGCCTGCTCGTTTGCTTGCAACACGAAGGGCTGCACTTGTGGCGTATTTTTTGCTCAACAGTGATTGTTCCCAACAACAACATCTGAAGAAAATAAAAATGGAGTTCCTTGAGGCGATTGAAACGCAGATGGTTTCCAACCGGCTCCCCCTGGCGGGCATCTCGATAGCGGCCCTGCCTTGCGCAGACACCCCCATGGTGCTGTCCCTGCACTGGCATGGTTTCATCGAGCACGAGCAGGAAACGAAATTCGGGAAGAAGTACCGCTACCAATCGGTTCCACCTTCCTGCCTGCAGGTGAACCGGCGCTGGCGCGAACTTCGCGACCTGGAGAACGCGGTGTTGGAAGTTGCCTGGGAGCTTTGGCGCCTGGGATCTCACCCGCTTCGAGATGCGCCCCTGCATGCGCCCGGGTGCGCCCACCCAGGAAGCTGTCGAATGCGAGCTGGCATTTGGTCAGCCGCATCCCTATTTCGATGCCAAGCTGGCACCCGTTTCGGATGTCGAGGACGCCGAAGACATGCTCGATATCGCCGGGCGCAATGCTTATCTGCTATGGCGTTTCCGCCCCGTACGCGGCGGCATCTGGGAAGAAGTGAGCGACGCTGCCACCCTGCAGCCCGGCGGCTATCGCAATCCGCCCTGCCCGGAACTGAGCCGCGATTTCGGCGCTACGCGCTGGCTGCGCCAGCCGCGCCGCGTCGCCTACCGCTTCGGCCGCGCGGCCTGCCTGCTGTTGCCGCGCGAGGTGCAATCCTCGCACTGAACAGGGCGCACGCCGCCGCCCCGCCGCTGCGGCATCATGCCGCGGGCTGGGCGCGCGCACCCTCCCAGGCGAGCATGGCGCGCTTCCTGTCGCTGCCCCAGCGGTACTCACCGACGACGCCGGTTTCACGGATGACGCGGTGGCAGGGAATGAGCCAGGCAATGTTGTTTTTGGCTACCGCGGAGCCAACCGCGCGCGCCGCTGCCGGCGCGCCAATTCCCGCGGCAAGGCCGCCGTAGCTCGCCAGCGATCCTTCCGGTATCGCAAGGAGCGCGCGCCACACGCGCACCTGAAAGAGACTGCCGCGCACCAGAATGCGCAGCGAACGGCCGCGGCGGCGTTCGTGCGGCGGTACGAACATGGTGCTGACGGCATTCACAGCCACGGCATCATCCCGGTGCAACACCGCATGCGGCCACTCGGCCTGCAACGCCAGCAGGGCAGATTCGCGCGTGCTGCCATCCTGCAGAAACGACACATGGCAGATACCGCGCGGAGATTCCGCAACCAGGCAATCGCCGAAGGGGCTGTCGGCGAAACCGGCGCGCAGTGTCCAACCCTGTCCCCCGGATTTTATTTCTCCCGGCGTGGCCGCGTCCAGGCTGACCGTCAGATCGTGCAGCCGGCCCGGCCCGGACAATCCCGCTGCGAACGCCGCATCGAGCACGCTTTCGCCTTCGCGCAGCAACTGGCGCGCATGCGCCAGCGTCAGGCATTGCAGGAAATCCTTGGGTGTGACACCCGCCCACGCCGAAAACAGGCGATGAAAATGGAATGGGCTCAGGCCCGCCTGCGCCGCCAGTTCGTCAAGCGAAGGCTGGCCGGTGCGGTGCTCATCGATATAGCGGATGACGGCGGCAATGCGCTGATAGTCATTCATGGGACGGATTGTGCAGTGTGAGTCAAAGCTCAACCACCCGTTTCTTGCTGGCATCTGCGCGCCGGCGGGTGGTGCGGTGATGGTATTCTCCCTGCTGAGCTCTTCTGCAGACACACCACCATGCCCACCCCGCCGGATTTCCCTTGGACCGATGCCTACCTGCTGGGCTACCCGCCGATGGACGACACCCATCGCGAGTTCGTCGATATCGTGAATGCCCTGCTGGCAGCCGGCGACGAGGCGGTTGCCGGCCACCTGGATAACTTCGCCCGCCATGCCGAAGCGCATTTCTCCCAGGAACACCAGTGGATGGAGGAAACCGACTTCCCCGCCCGGCAATGCCACATCGACGAACATAACGCCGTCATGAAATCGGTGATCGAGGTGCAGGCCAGCGTCGCCGCCGGCAATGCCGCCGAAGGCCGTGCGCTTGCCAAGGCGCTTGCAGACTGGTTCCCCGGCCATGCCGACTACTTGGATTCAGCGCTGTCCCACTGGATGAGCAAGCTCAAATTCGGCGGCAAGCCGGTGGTGCTGCGGCGCAACCTGGGCCTGCGCGACAAGGCCTGAAACTCGCAACACCCGAGCCACTGGCATTTGCCAAGGCGGCCCGCTCGTGATTTGATACGCATCCTGCAGTAGTTTTCATCATTCAGCAACCACAGATTTCGGAGATTTTCCCCATGGCAATTTCAATGTACCTGGCCTCAGTGCCTGTCTTTTCGCGCATGCTCACCAACATGGCCGGCTTTCTCGGCAAGGCCGCCCAGCATTGCGAGGAGAAGAAGATCGATCCCGCGGCATTCCTCAATGCGCGCCTGTTTCCGGACCAGTTCCACCTGATCCGGCAGGTGCAGGTTGCCACCGACCAGGCCAAGGGCGGCGTGGCAAGGCTCGCCGGCCAGGAGCCGCCCGCCTATGAGGATGATGAGAAAAGTTTTGCCGACCTGATTGCTCGCATCGAGAAAACCGTCGCCTTCATCAACACCTTCAAGCCCGAGCAGATCGACGGCAGCGAGGAAAAATCCATCACCCTGAAAATGCGCGCCGGCGAAGTCACCTTCAAGGGCCTGGCCTACCTGCAGAACTTCGTCTACGGCAATTTCTACTTCCACGCCACCACCACCTACGCCCTGCTGCGCCACAACGGCGTGGAAGTCGGCAAACGCGACTTTCTCGGGCCGAACTGAAGCCAAAGTCCATGCCCGCCGGCTGCCCTGGCAGCCGGCAATCGCCGCGACCGGGAATTATTTTTCGCCGCGGCGGTCTTATTCACGTGAAACTCGAAGCACCACGAATATTCACCGCACTGCTGATAAGCAGCGTGCTTTGCGTCGCTGCACTGGCGCAAGCGCCCTCCAGCCAGCCGGCTCCGGCACCCGCCGCGAAGCCGCCACCCCGCGGCGACACCTGGAGCAAAGCCGCCCCTGCGCCGTCCGCTGCCCGGCAGCGGGCTCTACATCGCTGGAGACGGCTTTTCGCTGGAGCAGGCGGTTGATGACGGTCTGCGAGAGAGTGGCGGTCGCAGCGCCTTCGCGGTGCTGGTGCTCAATGCCGAGATCAGCAAACTCGGGATACACGGCGCGACTTCTGAAGTGGCCGGTGTCATTCGCAGGGCCAACCAAAACCGCGGCACCCTGTACGTCTGTGATCGTGATGTGAAGCGCCAGGGCTTTGCCGCCTACGAATTTCTTCCTGGTGTGGAGGTGGTGCGCGGATTCTCGGCGCAGGAAGCCACTACCCAGCAAGCAGACAAGGCGGGCGGTCCGCCGCTTGCGCCCTTGCCGCGGATGCGCGCCATCTGCGCGAATTGATGGCCCATTGATTTCGCGTTCCCTGCAACCGGCGGAGCGCGACACCCACGCGTACCGCGCAATCGCAACGCCTATCATGTAGGCTGCAAACTCCCGCAGACAAAAAATCAATCGCGATGAAACCTGTATCCCGCCCCCCGCGCCGTGATTCCCGCGGCGAACACGACGCCACCAAACTGGTTCATACCGGCGTGCCCGGCGGCGCGCTCTCGGGCACCATCAGCCCTCCGGTGTACCGCTTCTCCACAGTCACCTATGACAGCGTGGAGGAATTCGACACCGCCTACGAGGACCGCTACGGCAATCTCCTGTACGGCAGGCTGGGTTCGCCCACCACCTGGTCGCTTGAGGAAGCCTTGTGCGACCTGGAAGGCGCCGCCGACTGCGTGCTCGCGCCCTCAGGCCTTGCCGCCATTCAACTGGCGTTGATGGCCTGCCTGAAAACGGGCGACCACCTGCTGGTGGCCGACACCGTCTATCCGCCGGTGCGCAAGCTCTGCCGCCGGGTGCTCACGCGCTTTGGCATCGAAACCGAGTTTTACGATCCGCTCATCGGCAGCAGCATCGCCGCGCTGCTGCGCCCCAACACCCGCGTGGTCTATGTGGAATCGCCGGGATCGGGAACCTTCGAAGTGCAGGACATTCCGGCGATTGCCGACGCGGCTCACCAAAAGGACGCACTGGTGATCGCCGACAACACCTGGGCAAGCGGCCTGTATTTCCGCAGCTTCGAGCACGGTGTGGATGTCAGCGTGCATGCGGGCACCAAGTACATCGTCGGCCATTCCGATGCCATGGTGGGCGCGGTGCTTTGCAATGAAACCACTAGAGAGCGCATGCGCCACCACTGGTCCGACACCGGCACCGCCATCGGCCCGGATGATGCATGGCTCGCGCTGCGCGGCCTGCGCACCCTATCTGTGCGCCTGGAACAGCACCAGCGCAATGCGCTCGCGGTGGCACAGTGGCTGGAGCAGCGACCCGAAGTGGAGATGGTTCTGCACCCCGCGCTGCCCTCGCACCCGCAGCATGCCTTGTGGAAGCGCGATTTCCGCGGCGCCTCGGGCCTCTTTTCCTTCGTGCCCAAGGGCGCGAGCGAACATCAGGCCGCCGCCTTCGTGAACGCGCTCAAATATTTTTCAATCGGTGCCAGTTGGGGCGGCTACGAAAGCCTGGCCCTGCTCGCCAAGCCCGAGCGCAGCGTGTCGGGAAGACCCTGGCAGGGCGAGCGCAGCGCCGTGCGCCTGCATGTGGGGCTGGAGCATGTGGATGACCTGATTGCGGATTTGACGCAGGGGTTTGAGGCGATGAAGGCGACGCCCCGCTAATCCCCACGCAACGCGGCCTCTAAAGAAAATCCGGTCTCACAGGCACAATTACGCTGGCCGCGCCCAAACTTCGCAAAGCGCCATGCCAAGCGCCCTACCGCGTCGGGCAATGGCCTCCTCATCCCAGGGCAGGAGCCCTTACCGGCGTGGCTGAATGTCCGACGACATTATGACTTCACCGTATTGAGCTTTTTGTCGAAGAAATATTTTACTTGATTTATGCCGAAGCGAAAAGCCTGGCAATGCCTTCCTCGACTACAACGTTGACCGAAGGTACGATTACACCAATCCGTTTGATGTCCATGATTGTCCCCGACATAGGCAAGATCCGAACGGCAAAAATGCGTTGATCAATTATTGTGGCTTGAGGCCGATTAGCGTCGCTAATTTGGTCAGTTTTTCGCGCTCCGCGACAATCAGACTGGCAAAAGCCTCAGGCGAGCCGCCAGCAGCGCCCTCGACCGCAATCCCCATGCTGCTCAGGTACCTCTCCCGCTGTGCGGCATTTTCGAATAAATCTCTGGCAAGAATGGCATTGAGCCGCCTTATGATTGCTGGTGAGACGCCAGATGGGGCAAACATACCCAACCATGTGCCCAGGCTGATGTCCAGGCCGGCCTCGAGGTAGGTTGGCACGTCGGGCAGGAAGGGTGAGCGTTGAGTAGGCCCGGTAACTGCGAGCGCCTTGGCTTTACCTGCCTGTACGGCCTTCGCTGCAGGCCCAACCGCCAGATACCCCAAATCAATTTCGCCGGCCAGCATTGCCGGATACACCATTGCACCAGCCTTGTACGGCACATTGAGGAACTGCAGCCCCCGAGTGCTCTTAAAGTACTCCATGTACAGATGCGTGGCGCTGGATCTGCCCCATGATCCCCAGCTTACCTTGCCAGGATTTGCGCGGACGTAATCAAACACTTGCTTCATGGAGTTCGCTGGCAGGTCGGGACGCGCGACAATTGCGACAGCGAGGTATCCATAGTGAATCACCGGTACGAGATCACGAATGGGATCGTAGGGCAAATTGCGATGGGTCAGTGGATTGAGCGACAGCGTAAAATTGTCAAGCACACACACCGTATGGCCATCAGGTGCAGCTTTGGCGCACGCTTCGGTAGCGATGATTCCATCAGCCCCAGGGCGGTTTTCGACAACCACCGACTGCCCTATACTCTCGCCAAGGACCCTGGCAACGCCGCGAGAAATAGTATCCATTGGCCCGCCGGCCCCGGTGGTAATCACCATGCGCAAAGGTTTGCTGGGGTATGACTGGCTCAAGGCGCAGGGCGATGCCGCCAAGCAGACTGCTGCGACCGCAGCAAGTCCGCATCGTTCCGTGAGAAAGATGTCGAGATGTTTCATGGCTTGTCCCTTTTTCAGATAAGTAATAGCGTCCGGGAACCGATGGAAGCCTGGAAATAATCGATTACAACGACCGCTTTTAGCTTGATCCACCGATGCGGCAAGGCTGCCTGGCGTTCTCCAACGGCGATAGCTGTCATCGTCCCGTGATTCAAGTAATGCCTCCAACATGGCAATGCCTTCACGCACGACTGCCTGGTCCGCATTAGATAGCGTTCCTAACTGACCTCGGACCAGACGATGATCAAGCGTGAAAAGCTTGAAACGAACTTTGGAAGCGGCAGGCAATCCGGCGGCGGGTAGATCGTTGATTGCACAGTCCAGCGGCCACGCCGAGTTACTGCCCGAAGTAATCATCGCCATGACCGAATGTCCTGCAGGAGTGTTGAACGCCTCCGCATCGGAGATGACAAGAGCGGGGCGGTTTTTGGTCGCAGTGGAATCCGTGAATGGAAACGGAACGCGCACGACCGCGAAACGATCAAAGCTCACGATACGCTTCCTCGTCGGCAGCACCGGCCCATTCGCTCAACGTTCCTTCGACAGCGCGCAGGTATTCGACGTCCATGGGTTGGACGCGACGCACGGTCGCGATTCCGTCAGAGTCGACTTCCCATGCGATCAAATCTCCCGGCGACACCTTCAAAGCGGTACGAATACCCTGCGGAATCGTGGTCTGTCCTTTGGCCGTGATCTTCGCTACAGCAAGCATTTCTGTCTCCAGTAATGTCAACATTACTTTTTTACTATACATATCGCATTATTTTCCGTCAATTCGGAGTGCTTTCGCCGTGCGCCTGCATACGGGCCCAGAGCATGTGGATGACCTGATTGCCGACCTGGAGCGGGGATTCGAGGCAATGAAGGCAGCACCTGCGTAATCGCTGCGCCAAGCGCGTGTTTGACAATTTTTTTCGTCAAATCAACACCCTTTGACATTAGCCCTCGCTGATCTGCGTATGCTGGTTTACATCCCCGGCGCACAGCCGGACGCAACAACCGGACGCAGATCAGGAGGCAAAAAATGCAACAAGAACTGAAAATCAGCCAGAACACGATTCACGCAAGCTTCAGGCAACTTTCGGACCGCCACGCCGGCTCTCAAGGGCAGACATTTAAAGGCCTTCACGACTCGGCCGACAGCAAACGCAACCAGGAGGCCCGCAAAAAGGAAGTGCAGCAGTTGATACTTGGGCTCGGCGCATGCATGCTCGCCTCGCTCGCCGCGGGGTTTGCCATCCTGCTGATCAACGCACCTCAATGAGCTTTGGGTCCGGCAACTAGCTGCGAGGCGTGCGCTAACTCGCGTCTTCCGCTGCGTCGCCGGTGCCGTCCTCGTCCTCCTCCTCGTCATCAAGATCCTCTGGCACCTCTTCGGTTACGGGCGCAAGCGTTTTTCCCATCGCAGCCGAGACGAGAGCGAGCAGCTTAGCCTTGCGCGCCTGATAGGCCAGCTCAAAGCGGTCCTCGCGCAGTTCGGGTCGATCAGGTGGCTGCGCAGGATGTCATCCATCGGCGCGACCGGCACTTGTGAGTGCTGCTGAATTTGAGCGAGATACTTGGACGGGGCTTTACCTCCAATCATCCGATTCGCCTTGTAGGAGATTGCGGTCTTGTTCACAATCGAATTGAATACCTTCGGCGCGATGCTCCATGTCCTCACACCATTTGCGTGGGAAGATGTGATGAATATCGATCTTCCGTTCGTCGCGGTCCAGATCGACCATGCGCGCCTTCCAGAAGAAATCCATCGCGCCTTCGCGCTGCAGGAGAACATAGAGGCCACGGTACGCCGCGCTCGTTCGCGAGCGAAGGGTATCGAGTCGGTTTGGCTGGAATCCTGCCCCCTCACGGAATGTTTGCGCCGCCTGATCCGGCAGCGACTGTGACAACTCCGCCGCGCGACGCAGCAGTGCCAACAAAGTGTCCAAGTCGACCGCATTGAATCGCCCTGCACTCTGGGTCAGTCCGGGCAGGGTACGATCGATTTCGCGCGTCAAACGCCCCACTGGAAGCTCAAGGCTCCAACCCGCCGTCGCGCCAACTGCGACGATGCTGGCCCGCCCGCGATGCCGCGCAGAAGCCAGCACAACACCCTCCTCGCGACTGTCGATGACGTTCTCCCAGCCGTTCTCGCGTCCGGCTTTTTCGACGAGAGCCCGTTCCAGGCTATTCATGCAGCGGCTTGTCGGTCCCACTCCCTGGAGAGCTTGCGAAACGACCGGCTGCGATCGAATGCCAGTTGCAGGTCCATGCGCGCCGAGAATGCCGGTTGATCGGTAGCTTCTCTGTAGGTGCCGCTTGGCAGTCGCGCTCCTACCCAGCCCTTGGCGTCCCTGGGAGTCTCGGCATCGATCGCATCCGCTGGATCGAAGGTAAAACCCCGCTGGCTGTGCAGCGATGCGGCTGCGGCGATAAACCAGGCCTCGTATTCCCGGTTCGCCAGCACGACCGATATCCGGCGGTGTGCAACGCAGGCCCGCGCCCGTTCCATGATCGGGGCCGCCAGCTCGGCGGGGCAGTCATCATCGGCATCCAGAAGTACGAGGATCCAACCGTCCTCGCCGCATTTTGCGGCAGCCAGCAACAGATGTCGGCGAAACTCCTCGTCGCGATTCAAGAATCGATCCCGCTGAACGCGGATCGGCGCAAGAACCTCCAGGGCCCTCCCCGGGGTTCGCCACTCTCCCAAACGCCGCAGCAGCACCGGGAGCGCAGCCACCTCGCCGTGGCCCTCCACGATAGCCGCCACCCTCACGATTCGATCTCGCCAAACAAATCGGCCTGGCGTTCTTGCTGCGCCGCCAGCACGACGGGATCGGGCGCAAGCTGATTCAGACGCAACAGCTCTCCCGCGGAGAAAAGCTGCTGGCGCATGGTGCTTCGCGACGCTTCATCGAGCGGCGCTATGCGCGTCTCCCCGCTTTCGGAGACCACGGCACAGAAGGAATCGGCTTCGAGACTGCGGTCATCCAACAGGTCGGGGCTGTGGCTCGTAACAATGACCTGCGTGTTCCCGGAGGCTCGCGTCAAGGCCTCGCGCAATGCGGCGCTTGCGGCTGGATGCAGTGCCGTTTCGGGCTCCTCAATGCCCACCAGCGTGGGCGCGTAATCGCGGTTACCCTGGAAAAGCGCAACCAGCACACCCAGCGCGCGCAAGGTGCCATCGGACATGTTTTGCGCCAGAAAACGCCAGGGGTGATTGGCTCCCGCCATCTCCTGGCGGAATTCGAGCGTTTCCATGGGCCCGACCTGCTTACGTTCCACCCCATGCACCATGGGCGCCACCGTTTGCAGATACTCGTGGACGATGCCCAGTTGTTCCGGCGCTACGCGTTCCAGGTGCCCAATCACGCTGGCGATGTTCTCGCCGGCGGATTTAAGCAGTCGGCCTTCCTGCGGTTTTTGCAGCTCGCGCATCAGCTTAGGGTTGAGGTTGTAAAAGCCCATCGTCGCGAGCGCGTCGAATACCGGTCGAAACGCCGTCATGCCCGATGCTGCCACCAAGGCCAGGCGGTCTGCGGTTACTGCCGGAAACGTGGCTTCGCTGCTCGCCTTCAGCTTCCCCCGGTCGATCTGGAAAAACGGTCCCTTGCCGATGCCCCCGACAACGCATTCCTCGGTTTGTAATTCGTAGCCTCTATCCTTCAATGCGCCGACATAAAAAGCATAGTGTCCGCGTTGCCCATTCTTCAATGCGAACTCGAGTCGGATGCCGAAATGGGTCGGGTGTCCGCTGGAGCGTCGCCGTACTTCGCTCAAGCCACCCCGCTCGTTCAGCGCATTGTCGAGCGAGCCAGTCAGGGCGTCGCACACCAGATGCAGCGCATCCAGAAAATTGCTCTTGCCCGAACCATTGGCACCCACCAGATAGGTCAGCGGGCCCAGCCGGACATCGCAATAGCCGATGCTCTTGTAGTTGCGCAATACCACGCGCGTGATGAAAACGGAACTACTCATTTGAATCGCTCCTTGGGGAAACCGGATTCTACGCATCGCCTTGCAGCCTGACCTATGCCTCGAACGCCCGCCTTTTCTATGAGCACATTAGGCTTGGAATTATGAGCGACGCCCCTTGGACAATGCGTTATTTTGCCCCATGCTTTTTTGGTGGTTCCAAGATCATAATATTTCTAATGACTACGGATCCATGGGCGCCAGCGACTTGAAGACTAACGAAATCATATGAGCAAACGTGGATGCAAATCACTGGGGAACGGCTTTGGGGCTGTACAGAGACAGCTAAGTCATTGTATTTGCATACTAGGATACTGCAAGCATGCGCTCGACGTAACGGGCTATCAAATCCACCTCGACATTGACTCTCGCCCCAGGCTTCAAGAGGCGCAGGGTAGTAACCGCCACCGTGTGCGGTATCAGGTTGATTTCGAATTCAGGGCCCTCGACCTCGTTCACCGTCAGGCTCACGCCCTGAATGGCAACCGAGCCTTTCTTCGCGATGTAACGCCCAAGCGCCTCGGGAGCCCGGATCTTCAACAACATGCTTTCCCCGACCGGCTCGAACTTCAGCACTTCGCCGACCCCGTCCACGTGCCCCGCGACCATGTGTCCGCCGAGGCGGTCAGAGAGCCGCAGGGCTTTTTCCAGATTGACTTCGCCTTTGGCATCCAGCCCGATGGTGCAGGCGAGCGACTCGGCCGACACATCGGCTTCGAACGAGGTAGCAGTCTTTGCAACCACGGTGAGACAGACACCGCCCACGGCAATCGAATCGCCGATGGCTACATCGTCCATTCCCAGCCTTGCCGCGGACACGCCCAGGCGCACGCCGCCTTCGCGGGGTTCTATTTTGTTGATACGGCCGATGGCCGCGACGATTCCTGAAAACATATCTCCCTACTCCTGTATCCGCGCCCTGATGCGCACATCCTCACCGATAGCCGTGACTTCCGCAATGACAAGGCGCTGTGCCTTCGCCAGTTCGCTGATCTCCGGCAGATGAAACATCCCTTGCCCCGTGTCACCAATCACGCAGGGCGCAAGATAGATCAGCAACTCATCGACGCAGCCCTCGCGCAAAAGCGACCCGTTGAGTCGGGAGCCCGCCTCGACATGCAGTTCGTTGATGCCCCGGCGCGCCAGTTCTTCCAGCATCTGCGGCAGCTCCACCTTGCCATTGGCATTGGGCAGCACCACGACCTCGGCACCGCGCGCGGCAAGCTGTGCCGCCTTAACGTGGTACGTCCCCGATGCGAAAATGAGCGCCTTGCCCGACTGGAAGAGCTTGGCCTCCGGCGCTGCCTCCAGCCGGCTGTCGATCAGCACTTTCAGCGGCTGGCGCGGCGTTGCCACGGCGCGCACGTTCAACTGCGGATCATCCTCGCGCAGAGTGCCTATGCCGGTGAGCAACGCACAGGCGCGCGCGCGCCAGTGGTGCCCATCGTCGCGCGCCGCCTGCGAGGTGATCCACTGGCTCTTCCCGTTGGCAAGCGCAGTGCGGCCATCGAGGCTGGCAGCGATTTTCATGCGCACCCAGGGGCGCCCGCGGGTCATGCGCGAGACAAAGCCGATATTGAGGTCCTGCGCTTGCATTTCCAGAAGACCATGTTCCATCTTGATTCCAGCGGCTTCGAGCCGCGCGAAGCCCTTGCCAGAGACCAGCGGATTGGGATCGCGCATGGCCGCCACCACACGCGCCACGCCGGCCGCCATCAGCGCCTCGGTGCAGGGCGGCGTGCGGCCGTAGTGATTGCAGGGCTCCAGGGTGACATAGACGGTCGCGCCTTGCGCGCCTTCGCCTGCCTGGCGCAGGGCATTGACCTCGGCATGGGGCAATCCGGGCGCCTCGTGCCAGCCTTCGCCGATGACATCGCCCTCGCGGACGATGACGCAACCCACGCGCGGGTTGGGTGACGTCGAATACAGGGCGCGCGCGGCCAGCGCCAGAGCGCGCTGCATGTATTCACGGTCGTCGCGGGAAAAATCCATAGGCACGAAGAGTAGCAGCACACATGATGATGCCGCCAGCGGCGCACACGGGACCGCATGGGGAATTCGTCTGGACGATGCACGCGGCTGATGGGCCCTATTGGAAGCACGCATTGGACACACTGCGTCCGCCTGCTTAACATGGGGGCATAATGCCAAGCTCCGGGCAATACCCTTCTCCAGCACAGCACGGCCACCAAGGAATTTCGACCCAGCAAGAAATTAGCGACAGGCCTTCAGGCCTGTCGATCTAACATGTTTTGGAAGGGGTTTGCATCCCATCCCAAAACGCTCGCCCCCGAAACCCCGGCCTTCAGGCCGGGGTCGGCTCCCCCCGCCCTAAAGGGCGGGGTTTCAAACCGGAGTTAGTTTTAGATGAATGCCCCCGTTTCCGGCCCAAGCGACGCCGCTATTGATTCCCGGCAGGTTCGCGAACCGCGATTCATCAACACCCATGGCACCGCCTCGCTCAACCTGACGCTGGCAGTCTGCGACTACGAGCACACCCGGGAGATCGCCCAGGGCATCGTGCGCGCCGATGGCATCACGCTCACGCCGCTGGTGTTTCCTTCCATCGAGGAAATCACCTACCGTTTCACGAAAAACCTGGAATGGGATGTGTCGGAACTGTCGTTCGGCAAATACATTGCGCTCACCGGGCAGGGCAACGCGCCCATGGTGGCGATCCCGGTGTTCCCTTCACGCATGCACCGGCATTCGGCAATTTATGTTCGTACCGATCGCGGCATCCGCAGCGCGAAGGATCTGGAGGGCCGCAGCATCGGCATTCCCGAATGGGCGCAGACCGCGGGCATCTATGTGCGCGGCTTCCTCGCCGAAGAATACGCCGTGGATTTGAAGACCATCCAGTGGTTGCAGGCCGGCGTCGATGAGCCTGGCCGCACGGAGAAGGTCGCGCTCAAGCTGCCCGCCGGATTCCGCTACACAGCGCGGCCGGGTGCCACGCTCTCGGCCATGCTGGAAAGCGGTGAAGTGGATGCGGTTATCTCAGCGCGGGTACCGGCCGGTGTGGCCCGCGCCGGCAGCAAGGTGGCCCGCCTCTTCCCCGATTACCGCGCCGAAGAGGCGCGCCTGTATGCCAAAACCGGAATATTTCCCATCATGCATCTCATGACCCTGCGGCGCACGGTGTTCGAGCAGCACCCCTGGATCGCCATGAACCTCTGCAAGGCCTTCGAAGAAGCCAAGCGCCGCTGCCTCGCGCTGATCCGCGATTACACCTGCGCGCGCCTGCCGCTGCCCTGGGCCGCGGCCATGGTGGACGAAATCATCAGCCGGCACGGCGAGGATCCCTACCCCTACGGCATCGAGGCGAGCCGCGCCACGCTGGAAGCCTTTTGCCGCTACGCGCATGAGCAGGGCGTGACGCAAACGCGTCTGGGGACAGGCGATCTGTTTCCCAGCGAAGTCGCATCCAGCGCGCGGGTATAGCCATGCCGCTCTGGCTGTCCGAAGCCGAGGTCACTGCTTCGCTAAATCTCGGCACAGCCATTGCTGCCCTGCAGCGGGTGCTGGCGCTGGAGGCCGAGGACAAGGCCGCCAACATGACCAAGACCCACCTGATGGTGGGCAAAAATGACGTGCTGCAGGCCTTCGGCGGCGCGGTGGCCGCCGAGAACCTGTGCGGCACCAAGACCTGGGTGAATGTCGCCGGAAAATCGCAGACGGTGCTGATTCTTTTCTCCCTGACCGATGGTTCCTTGCGCGCAGTGATCGAGGCCACGGCGCTGGGGCAGATCCGCACCGCAGCCATGTCGGGCGTGGGCACCGACTGGATGGCCCCGGCCGGCGCCACTGAGATGGCCATCATCGGCACCGGCAAACAGGCGCTGCCGCAGATCGCCGCGGTGCTGGCGGTGCGGCCCATCCGGCGGGTGCGGATTTTCAGCCGCAGGCCGGAAGCGCGCGCGCAACTGGCCGAGGCAGTGGGTACGAAGTTTCCCGCCATCGAGGTACTCGATGCGGGGAGCATCATTGACGCCGTGGAAGGCGCGCCCATCGTGACCCTGTGCACCAACGCCACCGAGCCCTTCTTCACCGGCGGCCTGGCGGCGCCCGGCATGCATATCAATGCCGTGGGCGCCATCGTGCCGGCCCGCAGCGAGTTCACCGCGGATATTTTTCCGCGCTGCACCGCGATTGCCGTGGACACCGTGGAGGGCGTGAAGGAACTCTCGCGCGAGTTCCGTGATTATTTCGGCGCGGATAAAGCGTCCTGGGAGACGGTGCAGCCCATTTCCCGCCTGATTCACAGCGGCCGCCGCAGGCCTGATAATGCGGATCTGACACTGTTCAAGGCCATGGGCATGGGCATTGCCGATCTCGCCGTTGCCATTGAAGTGCTCAAGGTCGCCGAGGCACGCGGCCTGGGGGAACGCCTGCCCGAGCGCGTGCGCCAGGAACTGCCGCTGACATCGATCTGAATGATTCAGGGGGATGCGCGCGGGGCGAGGTGCCCCACCACGACGATCTTCATAAGGGCAATCCTTGGCCGACCGTTACTGGATCTTCGACGCCTGGAATGCGGCCTGGTACCACTGGCCATCTTTCCTGACCCAGACCTGGGTTACGCGGGCGTGGTCTTCACGACCGTCGCGGGCGTTAGTCATCCCGCCGGTCATGATCGCGGTGTCTCCGTAGACGCGGACCTGGAGGTCCTTGCGCGTCACGGTACGCGGGTTGTTTCTCACGCCGGCCATGTAGGTGGCCTTGTCGTCCTGGCGGCCGGGCATGTGGACGTGGCTGAGGTCCTCCGTAAGCATCGATTCGAGTTCTTCCCAACGCTGCTTGGAGATCGCCTGGCAGCGCTGATCTTCGCGGGCGAGAATGGCCTGAATGGTGGCGGTGTTGCCTTCGCTTTGCGTGCTCATGCGGATGATTCCTCCCTGGATGGTGTTACTTGTGCCGAGGCAATACTTTACACTTCGATGCCCAGCGGGGGCGACATAGATTTATCGTAGACTGACTGCACGCATTCAAGGAGATCCAACATGAGCACATCGACCGCAGGCACAAGTCCTTTCATCGACCGCAGCGGCTGGACGCCCGCGCCGCTGGACCTGTGGGAGCCGATCCTCATTTCCAAGGAGGAGATCGACGCCGAAATCGAGCGCCTCGCCTCACAGCCCAAACCTGCCAACGGGCGCCGGCAATCGCTGATCGCGCATCCGCGCTGGAAGGAACTGGGGGTGGGCGCCGGCCTGAACCCGGGCATGCAGGTAACCCTGGAAGTCCTGAAACCCGGCGAGGAAACCACGCCCATCCGCCACAATTCCACACAGATCAATTTCTGCATTCTCGGCAGCGGCGCGAGCATCATTGCGGGAAAGCGGATTCAGTACGGGCTTTACGACACTTGGAATTTTCCGTCGATGGCCACCTACCACCATGTGAACGACTCCGGCGAGCTGCATGCGCGACTGTGCTATTCCAATGCGGCGATGCTGGAGAAGCTCAACGTCCACATCGTCGAGGATGATCCGCAGGAGAGCCATCTTAAAGCCGTCAGCGAGGAAAAGGAAGCCGCTCCTGCCGCTGTGGAAGGCAAAGTGATCAAGCTCGGCGAAGACGGCGCCTGGCTCATGCCCTACGAGGTGCTGATCAACCCGACGCCGGTGGAATCGAAGATCCTGCACTGGCCCTGGCAGGGGCTGAAAGCGGAGCTGGACAAATTGGGCGGTCTCGACAAGAACTACCGCGGGCGGCGGCTCTACATGATGTGGAACCCGGCCACCGGGCGCCACAACGGCATCACACCCAACTTCTTTGCCACCATCACCATCCGCCCGCCCGGCATCATCGACCGGCCGCACCGCCACACTTCGGCGGCGATCAACTACTACTTTTCCGGCACGGGCTACTCGGTGGTGGAAAAAAAGCGCTACGACTGGAAGGCCGGCGACCTGATGCTCTCCGCCCCCGGCTGGGGCATACACAACCACGCCTCCAACGACCAGCCGGTGTACGAACTCACGGTGCAGGACCAGCCGCTGATGATCTACATGGAGTCGCTGCTGTGGCAGGAGGACCTGAAGAAGCCCTGGCGGGTGCTGGGCACCGAGGAAGGTTTTGGTACGAACAGCAAAGAATTGCGCGCAAAGATCGGTTAAGGAATTACTGAACAAGGGACCTTTACGGAAAGACTTCGACGAATTTTCAATAGAAATATGGCCGCGTATATCCGTAGATATTTTCATATGCCGATACAGAGATTTTCCATCGCAATCTTGTCGACCCAATCAAGTTAGAGGTCGCGTTCTGCACCTGACTGGCCATACGTTCGTATGGCTCAATAGCCAGCTTTCTGTTATTCTGAGCTGATGGCTGAGGCAAGTTTCGAGTGGAATTCCAAAAATGACGAGGAAAATCAGTCGAAACATGGTGTGTCGTTCGCCGAGGCACAGCTCGCGTTTGTTGATCCCCAACGCGTAATCGCCGAGGATTCACTGCACGGTTCTATTGAGAAGCGACACTACTGTATAGGGCGAGTTGGAGAGGGGATCATGACCGTGCGCTTCACTTACCGTGAAAGCGTCATCCGAATCATTGGCGCCGGCTATTGGCGCAAAGGCAAGAGAACCTATGAGAGCGAAAATAAAGTACACGAACGAACCCCTGGGAAAACTAAAAATCGTTCCTGACTTTCTACCCAAACCTGAAGATCTGGCGCTGCGCGACGAGGGGGTAAAAATCACCATTGCTCTCTCCAAACGAAGCGTGAATTTCTTTAAGCTGGAGGCCGAGAGGCATGGCACCCAATACCAGCGCATGATCCGTCAATTGCTCGATGCCTATGCGCAACACCACGCGCGACCACTAAGCCCGCGTTCAAAAGGACGCGCCACTATTGTCCCAACGTTAATCGAATAAATTCAGTTGAGTAAGTATCCCCCGGCAAAGCCGGGGGCTTTAATTTGTGAGCCGCTCAAAGCGGCTTGAGGGGTCGCTAACGCGGCCCCCAGTTCTTTGGCCACCTGAAGGTGGCTCCCTTTAACGCCATAGCATCAGTTGTTCCAACTTCTTGTCCTCTTCTTCCTGCCCTCGAATGTAGGCCCGAATCACCGCTTCATCTCGACCGACCGTGGACACGAAGTAGCCCCGAGCCCAGAAATGCTGACCGACGAAACTGCGCTTCCTCTCTCCGTACACCCGCGCCAGGTGAATCGCACTCTTGCCCTTGATATACCCAACCACTTGCGACACAGCGTACTTCGGCGGGATCGCGATCATCATATGCACATGATCCTGCATCAAGTGCCCCTCTTCGACTCGGCTCTCCTTTTGTTC
>JBCKLP010000033.1:0-18473 GCA_038903735.1 Burkholderiales bacterium
CCTGTTGCGCGGCCACGGACAGTTTGTCAATGACACCTTCCTGCACAACCAGGCGCACGCGGTGGTGCTGCGCTCGATCCATGCGCATGCGCTGATAAAGTCGATCGACAGCACGGTAGCAGCTGCGGCCCCGGGTGTGCTGGGCATCTGGACCGGCAGCGATTACGCCGCCGCAGGCCTGGGCGCGCCGACACCGCAAATGAAGCGCACCCGCGCCGATGGCTCGCCCATGTTTGCACGACCCCACCCGGTACTGGCGCGCGATCTCGTTCATTATGTCGGCGAGCCGGTCGCGTTGCTTGTTGCGGAAACCCTGGCGCAGGCCAGGGATGCGGCGGAACTGATCGATGTCGATTACCAGCCGCTGCCGGCGGTGGTCAACGGCGCGCAGGCGGTCAGTCCGGGCAGCCCGGCAGTCTGGGAGGAATGCCCGGACAACCGCTCACATGTGCAGAAGATTGGCGACGAAGCGGGCACCGCCGCGGCATTTGCCAAGGCCGCGCATGTGGTGAAACGGCGCTACGAAATTACCCGACTGCATGCCCAGTACCTGGAGCCGCGCGGAGTGGTCGGCGATTACGATGTAAAAAACGAGCGCTATGTGCTCTATGCCGACGTGCAGTATCCGCACCGCGTGCGCGAGATGCTCGCCGGCCGCGTGTTCAAGCTGCCGGCGCACCGCGTGCATGTCATCACCCATGACGTGGGCGGCGGCTTTGGCACCAAGGGCTGGCAGTATCCCGAACACCGTCTGATGCTGTGGGCCGCGCGCATGCTGGGCCGTCCCGTGAAGTGGAGTTGCGAGCGCAGCGAAGTGATACTCGCCGATGAACATGCGCGCGAGAACATCACCGTGATCGAACTGGCGTTGGACAAGGAAGGGAAATTTCTCGCCCTGCGCGCCAATGTCGAGGCCAATGTCGGTGCCTATATTTCCTCCGACCGCAATCTGCTGGCCCCCTTCGGTGCCACACGCGCTCTGACCGGCACGTACGCCATTCCGGTGGCCTTTGCGCAGACCCATGCCGTCATGACCCACTGCAATTCCACCGCGCCTTATCGCGGCGCCGGGCGGCCGGAGGCGATTTTCGCGATAGAGCGACTGATCGACGACGCCGCCCGTGAACTGAAAATGGATCCCGTCGAGCTGCGCCGCAAAAACCTGATTCCTCCCTCCGCGTTGCCAATGAAGTCAGCGCTCGGCTACAACTACGATTGCGGCGAGTTCGAGCGCGGCATGGACATCACCCTGAAGGCCGCGGATGTGGCGGGCTTTGCTGCGCGCCGCGAGGCGGCGAAACAGCGCGGCCGGCTGCGTGGCCTGTCGGTGGTTAATGCCATCGAAATGGCAGCCGGCGCCGGCATCGAGGAAGCCGAAGTGCGCTTCAACACCGGCGGCACCGCCACGGTGATTGTCGGCACCAAGAACCAGGGCCAGGGCCACGAAACCATGTACAAGCAGATCCTTGCCGAGCGCATGGGTCTCGATCCGCTTGAGGTCGAATTCGTCGACGGTGATACCGACCGGCTCGCCTATGGTATGGGCACCTCGGGCTCGCGCTCCACGGTGATGGGCGGCAGTGCCGTATGCCTGGCAGCGGACAAGCTGGTCGCCAAGGGCCGCAAGATCGCCGCGCATATCCTCGAAGCCGCCGAAGCGGACATCGTGTTTGCAGAAGGCAGCTACACCGTGGCGGGCACCGACAAGTCGATTGCGATGAAGGAAGTGGCACGTGCGGCGTTTCAACCCGCCAAACTTCCCAATGGACTCGAACCCGGCTTCTACGAGACCGGCACTTTCAATGCAACGGATTTCACTTTTCCGAACGGCAGCCATGCCTGCGAGGTCGAGATCGATCCGGACACCGGCGAAGTGCAGATGATCAATTACGTGGTGGTGGATGATGTGGGCACCGTCATCAACCCCATGACCCTCAAAGGGCAGATCCACGGCGGCGTGGCGCAGGGAGCAGGGCAGATCCTGATGGAGAAGATTGTCTATGATGAATCGACGGGACAACTGCTGTCTGCTTCGCTCATGGACTATGCCATTCCGCGCGCCGATGACATGTGCGACATGGTGATCCATAGCAATCCGGTGCCGACCAAGCGCAATCCGCTGGGCGCCAAGGGCGCGGGTGAAGCCGGCGTGGTGGGCGCCATGCCGGCGGTGATGAACGCCATCATCGATGCCCTGGCCCAGGTGGGCGTCACGCATCTGGACATGCCGGCCAGCAGCGAGCGCGTGTGGCGCGCGCTGCAGGCAGCCGGTTCCGGCGCAAAATCCCCATTTGAGAATTACCAATGAACGTAACAAGTTTTCCCCTCATCCCAACCCTTCTCCCAAAGGGAGAAGGGCTTTGCATCGCTCTTCCCCAGGAGAAGGGCTTTTCATCCATCTCCCGCTGGGAGAGGGACCGAGGGTGAGGGGATTTCGGGTCGTCGCCTCGCCCGACACGATGTTTCGTAATCCTCAATAAGTGCACAGCGCAAAATCGAGGGAAAACAATGGCTCGATTGAAAGCAATTAAGACCGAGGATATGAGCCCGGCGCAGGTAAAAGCGTTCCAGGAGATAGAGTCCAGGGGAGGGCGCTTGGGCGGGCCTTATTCAGCCTTGATCCGAATCCCTGAGGTCATGCTGCTGCACCAGGAGATGGGCGACAAGCTGCGCAAGAGTTCGCTCGGCGAGCGTCTGCGAAAAATCATTGTTCTCACCACGGTAAAGCACTGGGGCGCAAAGTATGCGTGGGCGGTGAATGCGCGCTCTGCGGAAAAAGACGGCTTTGAGCCGGCGATCATCGAGGCCATCCGCGAGGGCAGGGATCCGGGATTGACCGAGCCTGCGGGAGCCATGGTCTACAAGGTCGCGCGGGAATTGCTGGAGAGCCGCAATCTTTCCGAGGCCAGCTATCGCGAAGCGGTTGCGCTGCTCGGCGAAACCCGCCTGGCGGATGCCGTCGCGACCACCGGGTTTTATTCCATGGTGTCGATGACGCTCATCGCCTTCGACGTCGATCCACCATCAGCCTGAGAGGAGGGCGCAATGGCCATTGCGGGAATCGAAAAGCTTGTATTCGGTGTCGCGGATCTGGATGCGGGCATCCGCTTTCAGAAGGACTGGGGTATGGAACTCGTTGACTCAGGCGCGCACGGCGCCGATTTCCGGCTGCGTAACAACACCACGGTGCACCTGCGGCGAGCCGATGACCGCGGTCTGCCCCCCGCGACCATCCGCTGGATGCCGCATCTCAATCAATCGACCTTGCGCGAAGCGGTCTGGGGGGTGGATACGCCGGCAGCGCTGGAGGCTATTGCTGCGGAGTTGGCCCGCGACCGGGAGGTCAAAAAAGACGCCGCGGGCGTTTTGCATACCACCGACGACTGCGGCTTCCATGTTGGCTTCACAGTGTCACGCAGGAAAGAGGTCATTCTGCAGCCCACGGAGGTCAATACGCTGGGCACCTATGCAAGGCGCAACCGCCAGGCCGACGGCACACAGCGCCACCAGGCCGCGCCCTACAAGGCCGGGCATCTGGTCTACTGGGTGCCGGGTGATCTGGATGCGGCGGCGCGCTTTTATGTGGAGCGGCTCGGCTTCAAGCCCACCGACAACACCCCTTCCATGCGCTTCATGCGCGCCGACGGCTGCAACGACCATCACACGCTGCTGTTTCAGCGCGAAAAGGACTACTGGGGATTCCAGCACACCGCCTACGAGTACAAAGACTTTGACGACGTGATGTATGCGGGTTGCCGCATGGAAGAGCAGGGCTGGAAGACCAATACCGGGCCGATCCGGCACAACATCAGCTCGACCTGCTCCTGGTACGTGTGGAATCCCGCCGGCGGCGTATCGGAAGCCTATTCCGACATGGACTACGTGGACGACAACTGGGTGGTGGGCAACCACGACACCTCTGACCCGGCGTTCTACGGCACCGCCTGGGCGGTGCGTCCGGGTAAGCGACGTGCGCGGCCAGCTGAATGGATTGAGAACTGAAGATAGGCTGCGCTCGCGCAGTGCAGGTTTCGGCCATGCCAATCGATTTGGGGAGGCAGCATGAAACGCATCAAACGGGCTGGTGTATCTCTGCTGTTAAGTTTGAGTGTGGCGCTACCCGGATACGCGACCGCGCAAGCGAATTGTTCAGAGGAGTAATCACTTACAATGGACAGCGTGGCGAACTTGCTTCGGACGACGGAATGTTGCAGCCGTGTTCCTGTGGATGGACGAAGGAAAAAAGAATGATCAGTCAGCAGCAGAACGACCGTTTAACTCTTGTGGGGCCTGACCAGCCGATGGGCAAGTTGCTCAGGCGATATTGGCATCCCGTCGGAACCGTTGTCGAGCTTAAGAAGGAGCCGATTCAGCGCGTTCGCATTCTCGGCGAAAATCTGACGCTGTTTTCATCGAAAAGAGGTGATTACGGCCTTGTAGCTGAGCGTTGCCCGCACAGGAGAGTTTCCTTAGAGTATGGTATTCCTGATGATAACGGCATCAGGTGCTCTTATCATGGCTGGCTTTTCGACAAGAAGGGCGCGTGCCTGGAAATGCCTTTCGATGATCGCATCAATCCGGAATCGAATTACCGGGAGCAGATTAATATCCTGGCTTATCCAGTGGAGGAGCTTGGCGGCCTTCTGTTTGCATACATGGGACCCACCCCCACGCCTCTGCTGCCTCGATGGGACGTTCTCGTGCATGAAGGTTTTGATTCAATAATCCAGATCCATCAGATCCCGTGCAATTGGCTCCAGTGCATGGACAACGCTGCCGATCCGGTTCACTTCGAATACCTGCATGCAGAGCTGGGCAATTATACACTGGAGCGCCAAGGCAAACCGCCTGCGATGGTACGCACACCCCACCTCAAAATTGCGTTTGATCGTTTCAAGTACGGTATAACGAAGCGCCGTCTCCTAGCAGGTGAAAGCGAGGATTGCGACGACTGGACGATTGGTCATCCGCTCATCTTCCCAAACATTCTGGCAGTTGGGGATCAGGACGCGCCCCAGTTGCAATTCCGTGTTCCAGTTGACGATACCAACACGAAGCAATTCGCTTTTCGCAGTAAGAGACGTGAGCAGGGCGCTGCCCCCAAGCCGCAGACTGTCGTCAATTCGGAGTTGTTCAATGCGGAAGGGAAAATCGTGGCGGATAACATTCCGGCTCAAGATATGGTCGCTTGGGTCATGCAGGGGCCGATCAGCGATCGTACTGGAGAACATTTGGCGGCGAGCGACATGGGAGTCATTCTTTATCATCGCATGCTTAAAGAGGAGCTCGCGAAGCTCGAAGCGGGTCATGATCCCCTCGGTGTCATCCGGGATGCGGCTGAAAACACCCCGTTGATCGATCTCCGGCGCGAAAAGATCGCGCGTGTCCCGTTCCAGGTGCAATACAAGTCCCTCTTCGATCTTGAAGCGGCCGTAGAATGAGTCTGCGTACGTGCGCCGCGCCCGTACGGCAGCGCGGTAATTCATCGTTCGGCTAGAATGGATCAGGAGAAAATGGCAGTTAGCGCAACAGAGCCGATCCTGCGGCTCGGAATTGCCGGTCTAGGCGTCGGCAGCACGTTGTTCATTCCCGGCGTTGAGGCTTTTCCGAAGGCGCGCATCGTTGCCGCGGCTGACCCCAGAAAGAGTGCGCTCGAGACATTCGAGCGGCAGTTTGGGGGTAAGGGTTACGAAAAAATCGAGGACTTATGCGCAGATCCTAACGTTGATGTGATCTGGGTCGCAACGCCCAACCACCTTCACCGCCAACACACAGTAATGGCAGCAAACCATGGTAAGCATGTGATATGCACAAAGCCGATGGCCGTCACCGTCGACGAGTGTCGCGAGATGTGTGAAGCTGCTGAGGGAAATCACGTTCACCTTCTATGTGGACAAACATACAGCATGAGCCCTGATGTTCAAGCTATGCTACGCGTAGCGCGGTCGGGCGAGCTTGGAGATCTGATCTCCATCAATACATGGCTCTCCACCGACTGGTTGCTCAAGCCGCGGGTTCCAGAAGAACTCGATGAAAGGCTCGGGGGAGGGGTGGTGTTCCGCCACGCGCCGCACTTGATTGACACAATTAGAATGCTTGGCGGCGGACGTGTACGGAGTGTGCGGGCTTCTGTCGGGCGCTGGATGAAGGACCGTCCCTGTCCTGGAAACTTCTCTGCTTACTTGGAGTTCGAGAACGGTGTGCCGGCTACTATCGCCTATAACGGCTACGGTTATTTCGATACATCGGAACTGACGTGGGGCATTGGAAACCGAATGTATTCCGACGAGGAACGTGTCCGTGTTCGTCGCGCATTGAAACGAGGTGCGGTTGATCACAACGCTGCCAAAGAGGGCATGCGTTATGGCGCTGAAACCAGCGATCCCACTAGCAGCGGGAGTGGCGCGGGCTTGGTCCAGAGTCAGGGCACTCGAGCACAGATTGGCTGGTTTGGAGTTACGGTGGCGAGCTTCGTGCACGGCGATGTGCGCCAGTCTCCGAATGGCATCTACATCTATGATGATGAGGGACGACGTGAATTGCCCGTCTTTGGAGGACGGGGCGTCGGAACGTTGGAGATTAAGGAGATGTACAACGCGATTCACAACGGGGCACCTATCGGCCATGATGGACGTTGGGGGCTTGCGACGCTAGAAGTCGGCAATGCTATAGTCAGATCAAGCGACGAGAGGCGGGAGATCATGCTGCGGCATCAGTCTCCTATGAAGCTGGAGTATGCGAGTTGCGGGATTTAAATGAGCTTCTCGCATTGGGGTGCCGCATCCTCGCCGAGCAACGTATTATTGATGCCTATGGTCATCTATCAGTGAGACTTCCAGATGATCCGGAACTCTATCTAATCAACAGAGGGATAAGTCCGGCGTTAGCCCAGCCAGGTGATTTCATCGTTTGCGACGGCAATGGGAGGGTCGTCGAGGGAGAGGGGCATCCCAATGGCGGATGGCCAATTCACGCGGCGGTCTATGCGGCCCGGCCCGATGTAAATAGCGTTTTGCATTCCCACGTTTCACCCAGCGACTGGACTCGATGCGGCCGCCATTGCCCAAGTGCAAGCCGATGTGCGCAAACGCATCCTGCGCGCCTTCGTGGCAACGCGGCCACATTGAGGCGCATGTGACAAAGACATGGCGTCCTACACCTGTGTTCCCAGCGTGATCGCGGTCGCCGCGTCCATGCCGGTCAATTCGGTGCAGGAACTGATTGCCTACGCGAAAAAAAATCCCGGCAAGCTTTCCTATCCGCATACCGGCACCGGACTCGCCCTGCACCTCATCGGCGAATCATTCAACCAGGCGGCCGGTGTGGACCTGCTGGCGGTGCCCTACAAGGCGGCGGGCTCCACGCTGGTCACCGATTTTCTGGCCGGCCGGGTGCATGTGTATTTCGCCGCGCTCGGTACCGTGAGGCCGCATGTGAGCACCGGCAAGGTCAAGCTGATCGGTGTGGTTGCCAACGTGCGCCTGAAGCAGATTCCCGATGTGCCCATCGTCAATGAAACCCTGCCGGACTATTACGACATCGCGGCCTGGTTCGGTTTCCTGGGGCCTGCCGGCATGCCCCGGCCGGTCGCCGAGTGTTTCGCCACGGAGGCGCGCAAGGCGCTGGATGACCCGCAGATCGCCGCGCAGGTGGAAAATTTCGGCCTCTTCATCGTCGGCAGCAAGCCCGATGAATTTGCTGCCATCATCCGGCGTGAATCCGAAGTCATGGGCAGGCTGATCAAGTCACTGGGCATCGTGCCGTAATAGCGGGCGTGCCCATTTCAGTCCTATCCTATTCCTTTTCGAAATAGGAAAAGCACGTTCAAACACGGCAATTATGCCTTTTGATTGTTGAATGTAATGAAATAAGATGGAGGCGGGGGATGGAATTTAACCACCGTGCGTGGCGTTGCAGGCCACGGCATAACACTCTGCCACCCCGCCCTTGATCGTCCGTGCCCGCCGTGCATCTTCGCAGCAGACCATTTCATTCAGTTATGCGCGCGCCGGTCGCTCCAGGCAGCGCAGCATGACGCCTGCGATATCCTCCAGCGCTGCCTTGTCGCGCGGCACTTTGCCGAAAATGCGCAGGCCATGGAAGCTCGCGGTGATGAAGCGCGCGAGTGCCCTGAGATCCTCGTCGGCGGCGAATTCGCCGCGCTGCTGCGCCCGTTCCAGCGCATTATGGAATGCCTGCTCGTGCTGGTCCAGGCTGTGCCGCACCACCTCGGCGATTTCCTTGTCATTGCCGTTCAGCCCGGCAGCCGAATTGCCGATCAGGCAGCCGCGCCGCCCGCTGCCGTGGGCAATGCTGTCTATCGTCTCCTGCAGAAACGCGGCAAGCGATACGCGCAGCGGACGCTCGCCCGCCAGCGCCTTGCCCACGCGCAGCACGGCATTCTGCTCGTAGCGCTTCAGGACCTGCAGGTAAATCTGGCGCTTGTCGGTAAAGGCGGCATACATGCTGGAGCGCCCCAGCCCGGTTGCCTCGCACAGGTCGTCCAGCGAAGTTGCCTCGTAGCCCTTAGACCAGAACACCTGCATTGCCTTGCCCAGGGCCGCATCGATGTCGAATTCCCGGGGTCTACCCATGTGCGCCTGTCTTTGGAAAATGTTGCTTTGGAAAATGTTGCTTGCCGAAAGCTGTTTATGTACTATATAGTACAGAACGGCTGGGGTGTCGTCAAACGCCTCTTGCCATCATTGAATCATGTTGCCTGCGCTATGTGAGGTGACATCGCCCACTCCAGGAGTCCCGTCACCATGATTGAACTGCATTCCACCCCGACACCCAACGGCCAGAAAATCATGATCATGCTCGAAGAACTCGGGCTTGAATGGAAGCACATCGATGTCAATATCCGCCTCGGCGAGCAGTTCACACCCGAGTACCTGAAGCTCTCGCCCAACAACAAGATTCCGGCCATCATCGACAGCGATGGTCCCGGTGGCAAGCCCTATTCCATGATGGAGTCGGGTGCGATTCTGATCTACCTGGCCGAGAAGACCGGCAAGTTGCTTTCCAAAGATCCGCGCAAGCGTTACGACGCCCTGCAGTGGCTGATATTTCAGATGGCGCACGTCGGCCCCATGTTCGGCCAGGCCAATCATTTCAACACCTACGTCAAGGACGAGGGCTTGCAGTACGCCCGCGACCGCTACAACAATGAGTCGCTGCGCCTGTACAAGGTGCTCGACAACCGGCTGTCCCAGTGCACCTGGCTGGCAGGCGAGGACTACAGCATTGCCGATATCGCCGTCTATCCCTGGAGCAAGGGCTACAAGGACCGTGGCATCGACAAGGCGGGTTATCCTCAATTCATGCGCTGGTTCGAGGCCATGGAGGCGCGCCCCGCGGTGCAGAGGAACAACACCATGGCAACAGAAATCCGCGAGCGCATTGCCAAGGCCGCCGAAGGCAAGCCGGCTGTGAATATCTATGACACCAAGGACAATGCCGCGCGACTGGCCCAGGCCACCGCGCGCTGAAGTACACCCCGTCACTTTCAACCAAGGAGGAAATAATGAAACTGCAGCTTTACTACACGCCCGTGGCCTGTTCGCTGGTGCCTTTTGTCACCCTGACCGAAGCCGGCGCTGATTTCGAGATCATCAATGTCAACATGGGCAAGGGCCAGAACAATACCCCCGAGTATCTGAAACTCAATCCCAAGCACAAGGTACCGGTGCTGGTGATCGATGGCGATCCGCTCACCGAGAATGTGGCCATCCAGATCTGGATCGCGCGCAATTTTCCACAAGCCAAATTGTTGCCCGCGGATCCGATGAAAGAGATCAAGGCGATTTCCGTCATGGCCTGGTGCGCCTCGGGCATCCATCCCGCGCTCACCCCCAACAATAACCAGAAGCGCTACTGCGAAACGCCGGGCAGCGAGGAGAGTGTCAAGCAGTGCGCGCAGAAACTGCTGGACGAGAATTTCACGGTGGCCGAGGCCATGCTTGCCGGCCGCGAGTGGTTCTTCGACCATTTCACCGCGGCGGATGCCTATTTCTTCTGGACCTTCGGGCGCGCCACGCTGTTTAACCTTGCCTACCTCGATCTGGCGCAGTTCAAGAACTGCATGGCGCACTTCGAGCGCATGAAAGCGCGCCCCAGCGTGCAAAAGCTGCTTGCCTACGAAAAGGCAACACAGGGCGAGTTCGCGAAAGCGGCGTAGTCGCGGCCGGCAGGGAAAACGGGGTCAGGCCCGTCGCTGGACGGTCCTGATCCTGGAGCGTAAGCCACATTCTCCGGAGGGCTTGTGCCACTCTCGCCCGACGGATCATGGCGTACGAGGTAGTATATAAGCGCGGTCGACCTGTACGAGCCGGACACTTGATGCGGACCATGGATACAAAAGGAGGTGATTCAGATGTCAAAGGCAGCAGAAATTAATGCCTTGAACGGCTATCGCCTGTGGTTAATCGGGATGCGCAGGCAGTCGAGATTTCTGCTCTCGTTTGCCATGGCAGCGTTGCTCGCCGTGGCACCCGCGCTAGTGTGCGCGCAGGCTTTTCCGTCGCGGCCGGCGAAGCTTGTTGTGCCGGCAGCGCCCGGCGGCGTGACCGACCTGATCGCCAGGTTGATCGCCGCGCGGCTGGCGGAACTCTGGGGCCAGCCCATCATCGTCGAGAACCGTCCCGGCGCGAACCAGATCATCGGCACCGACTACGTCGCCAAGTCGGCGCCCGACGGCTACACCCTGCTGGTCTCGGACGCCTCCTCCTTCGTCATGAATCCTCACCTGTACAAGAAGCTGCCCTACGATGCGGTCAACGGCTTCACCCCGATCACGGTGCTGGGGCGCCAGCCGTGGGGGATCGTCCTGCACATATCGGTGCCGGCGAACACCTTCCAGGAACTGGTGTCTCTCGCCAAAGCAAAGCCGGGAACGCTGTCCTATGGCTCGTTCGGCCTCGGGTCCTCGGCCCACATCAGTGTCGATTATCTGAAGAGGCTGGCCGGAATCGACATCCTGCACGTGCCCTTCAAGGGCTCCGCACCGGCGCGGGCGGCGCTGCAGAGCGGGCAGATCTCGATGATGATGGTAGGGGTCAGCTCTAGTGAACCGCTCGTCCAGGCGGGAAGGGCGAAGCATATCGCGGTGGCCACGCCCAAGCGCATCCCCACACTGCCGAACCTGCCTACCATCGCCGAATCCGGCGTGCCGGGCTACGAAGCCGGCACTTGGTTCGCGCTGGTCGGCCCGGCCGGTATGCCGCGCGACATCGTCGCCAAGATATACGGCGACGTCATCAAGAGCCTTAACAATCCCGCCCTGCAGGAGTTCTACACCAAGCAGCGGATGGAAGTGGACGGTAATACGCCGGAGCAGTTCGCCGCCTATCTGAAAACGGAGTACGTGCGCTGGCAGGACCTGATCGCGAAGTCGGGCATAAGCCTGGATTAAGCGGGGTGAACTAAGGTGCCAAGTAAGCGTGCGCCGGTCGGCTTGCTTCGAGTTTAAAGCAAACGCGGAACAGGGTTTACGGTTTGAAAGTTGAAGGGTTTGAACCCTGAAACCCTTAATCCCCGTGACCCTTCAACGATCTGGTGACCCATGCGCGACCGTTCACAATTTCCAACGTTCTCCGACGCCGAGATGAGCGCGCGCCATAGGAGCGTGGCGGCGCTGATCGAGCAGGCCGACCTGGATGCCTTGCTGGTCTATGGCGCGGGCCGGTATGCCTCGGAGGTTTATTGGCTGACCGACTGGCCCGGAGGGCGCGAAGCTTACGCGCTCTTTCAGCAAGACCGCGAGCCCGCCCTGCTCGTGCAGCTCTACAATCACGTGCCGATGGCGCGGGTGTTATCGGTCGTCAAAGACGTGCGCTGGGCGGGCGCGAACACGGGCAACGGCTGCGCGCAGCTTCTTCAAGAGCGCGGCCTGGCGCAAAAACGCATCGGTCTGGTCGGAAGCATCCCCCACACTCAGTATCAAAAGCTGCGCGACCGCTTTCCCCAGGCGCAGTTCGTCGAGATGGGCGGCAAGTTCCGGATGCTCCGCACTATCAAGAGCCAGGCTGAGATCGAGCGCATCCGCCTCGCCTCCAAGCTCACCGACGAGTCGATGCAAGCGCTGGCTGAAGGGATGAAACCGGGCATGCGCGAAGATGAGCTGCCGGCGCTGATCGAGCCGGTCTATCTAAAAGCCGGTGGCTACGCAGGGATCCATTTCATGACCAGCATGCCGATGCGCGATCCGCACTTCCCCGTCCCCTCCCAGTACCAATCGAATCGGCGGCTTGAGCGCGGCGATTGCCTCATCACGGAGATCAGCGGCAGTTATTGGGGCTACAGCGGGCAGATTCACCGGACCTATTCTCTTGGGGAGGGTCCGACCCCGGAATGGAAGAAACTCCACGACACGGCGGTCGAGGTGTTCGGAGTCCTCGCCTCGGCAATCAAAGACGGAACTTCGACCCGCGAGGCCGAAGAGGCCGCCGAGATCGTGCACCGCCGCGGCTACACGATCTACGACGATCTGATTCACGGGGCCAATCAGTACCCGCCAATTTTTCAGACGCGGACGACCGCGAGGCACGAACAAGGCGAGATTATTTTTCGAGAGAACATGGTGATCGTTATTCAGCCGAACGTGATCACCAAAGACGAAAAAATGGGACTTCAGTTCGGCGAGACGCTCGTCGTCGGCAAGAACGGCTGCGAGAGTTTGAATAAATTTCCCAGAGAGTGGATCGTCTGCCGGGCTTGAGCCGAACGGCTCTTAGCGGTGTTGCTGCGCGTACTGAGCAATCCCGTTCCCGAACGACCAGTTCTCTTTTTTTTACTTCCACAAGATTGATTCACACATCTTCCATCCGAACCCCAAGCTCTTCAAGCAGTCCGTTGGTGTTCTCGTTGATGCCGCGCTGCCACGAGCTGTGAGGATCGGCAAAGTGGACTTTAATGCCGGTGATTTCGGAATAAGTTGTGGCAAGAATGTGCCCCAATAGGGCCATTTCCATACCATTTTCATACCATCGCAGACCAAAGGAGGAGGCACGATGAGATCGTTCTGGAACGCCGTTCTTGCCGTATTCTTGCCGTATTCATGATCGCAGTGTTCGCAGGATGCGCCACGCAGCCACCCGGGCCGCCAAAACCCCTGAGCGTCATCGTCTTCCCCGGCGGCTGGAACTGGCCGATGTGGGTGGCGGAGGAGAAGGGGCTGTGCGCGAAAAACGGCGTGGCGGTGAAGGTGACGCCCACGCCCAATTCGCGCTTCCAGTTGACCGGCCTCATCGAGGGCAAGTTCGATATCGCCATGACGGCCATCGACAACATCATCGCCTACCGCGAAGGGCAGGGCGGCGTGGCGGTGGATGCCTCGGAGCTGGTGGCGGTGATGGGCGGCGACCCCGGCTTCCTGCGCCTGATGTCGGCGCCCGAATTCAAGACCATTGCGCAGCTGCGCGGCAAGACCCTGTCGGTGGACGCCCTCACCTCCGGTTACGCCTTCGTGCTGCTCGAGGTGCTGGAGCGAAATGGTCTCCTGCTCGGCCGCGACTACCAGACGGTCAGCGCAGGCGGCGGCCTGCAGCGCTACAACGACCTGGTGGCGGGCAAGCATGCCGCCACCCTGCTCACCGCGCCGCTGGACGTGCAGGCCCAGGAAAAGGGCTTCAACCGGCTCACCGACGCCTCGCAGGCGCTGGGCCGCTACCAGGGACTGGTGGGCGGCGTGCGTCTATCATGGGCGCAACAGAACCGCGACGCGCTCATCGGCTATATCCGTGCCTACGCCGATGCGGTGGAGTGGCTGTACGACCCGAACAACGCGGCCGAGGCCATCGCGATCTTCCTCAGGAATCAGCAGGGCGCCAGCCCGCAGACCGCGGCAACCGCTTACCGCATCCTGCTCGATCCCAACGACGGGCTGCAGCGCCGCGCCCGGATCGACATGCAGGGCGTGAACACCACCCTGGCCCTGCGGGCGAAATACGGCCAGCCGCAGAAGAAGCTGGGGGATGCGGGGAGTTATTACGACGGCAGGTATTACGAGGCCGCGATGCGGCGGTAGGAGTTCTCGGCAGCGGTAGGCACCGGTAGGCGTCATCCCACCCCTACTTGCAACATAAGGGGCGGTTTGATTCGCTGACCAGATTTCAACATTACACAGAAATCGGTAACTTGGAAAACAGAGGGTCCATATTCCACGCGGGTTTCCAAGGCGTTTTTGTAGTCTAAGTTGCCGACTACTGAGTAAGAATAGGCTCCCTCTACGGAGTTCCCAATCAAAAGAAAGGAATAGCCATCATGTCCCGGATAAGCAGCATTTTCAGCATCGCCGCGATCACGCTCGCCCTGATCACCGCAGCGCCCGCGATAGCGCAGCCAAAGCCGCTGAAGAAGATCCACCTGATCTGGTTTTCGGCTGAGCCAGTGGTCTTGGTGGCCAAGGCGCGCGGCCTGCTCGCCGCCGAAGGACTGGAACTGCAGGTCACGCGGACCGCCAGTTCCACCCAGCAGATGCGCGGCATCAGCCAGGGAACCTATGACGTCGTTTACACGGCATTCGATAATGTGCTGGCCTGGTCGGGGCGCGAGGGCGCAGAAATCATTGCCCTGGCCAATTGGAGTGATTTTTCCCCGGCACCCCTCTTCGTCAGGCCGGACATCAAGACCCTGGCAGACCTGAAAGGAAAAAAGATCGCCGTGGACGCAGTGGACACCGCGTGGGCGCTAGTGCTGCGGCGCATACTGCTTGCCAATGGACTGGACCTGCGACGCGGCGATTACGAGCTGGTGCCCGTGGGCGCTCCCACGCAACGCCTGGAATCCATGAAACGCGGCGACACCTTTGCCGCCATCATCAACGTCCCTTTCGACAGTCAGGCGCAGGCCGCCGGCATGGTGAACGTTTCCTATGACCACGAAGCCATCATCAAGGGCTATCCCGGCAGCGTATTCGCTGTGTCACGCAACCTGGGCGCAGGCCAATCGCACCGATCTCACCGGATTCCTGCGTGCGTGGCGCACCGCCCTTGCATGGACGAAAGATCCGGGCAATCGTGACGAAGCAATTCGCATGGTGGCAACCGAAGGCCAGCTCAATCCCAAGGAGGCCGCGGCCCTCTTCTCGCGCCTGCCGAAAGACGGGTTCCTGAACATGGCCGGCACCAAAACGGTGCTCGACATGCGTAACGAGCTGGCGTCGGCGCCGCTAAAAGGACCGGTGCTGGATGTATACGTTGATCTGAGTTTCTACAGGGAGGCCGCGCCGCGTTGATGCTTCCCCGCGCGCGGAAATAGGCTCGGCCCAGGCTCCCGGTTGCACTTCTGCCGCGAAGTTTCCTTAAAGTCCGCAGCCTAATTTACCAGCGGCCCGGGTGCATTTACGGCCCGGGAATCCTGCTGTTCACGCTCAAGACAATCGTCCAACAGCCGGCGCGCTTGCATGGGCGCCACGTCGAGCCTGATCGCGACCCTTGGCACCTTTGAACCCAGCGCATCAAGCTGGCGTTGCTGCTGTTCGAGAACGGCCTTGTCCTCGCTAAAAGTTTATCGCTTTCGTTAATCTCTCAGGGTTCAATTCCCCGCCCCTCGGGGCGAAGGCAGTTGGGTTTTGGGGTGGCAGTTAATACCCCGTTCTAAAAGAGCCACACCCATTTGATTTCGGCTTACGTAACCTTTGGCACGGAGCACGGGATCGATCAGGTGATAGCGGGTATCGGCCTCATTCATGCTCATGAAGGTGCCCCTTTGCCGCTTTGGGTCTGCACGTTATCGCTCCCTTGGTTAATCAACGGTGGCGCCCGAGGCCTTGATCACCTTCGCCCACTTGTCGATTTCGCTGCGGATGTGCGCGGCGAACTGCTCGCGGCTGCCGCCGATGGGCACCAGGCCGTCTTTCGCCATACGCGCTTTCATGTCCGCACTTTGCATGATGCGTGCGATGGCAGCGTTGAGTTGGCTGAGGATATCGCCCGCGGTACCAGCCGGGGCCAGTACGCCGTACCACTGGCTGGATTCGTAGCCAGCGAGGCCCGACTCGGAAATGGTCGGCAGCTCGGGCAGCGAGGCCAGGCGCTCGCGGCTGGTGACCGCAATGCCGCGCAGGCGCCCCGCGGCGATATGCGGACCCGCATTGATCGCCGGCAGGAACATGATGGGCACCTGCCCGCCGAGGAGGCCAATCATCGCTGGCCCCGAGCCGCCATAGGGAACGTGCACCATTTTTACACTGGCCATCAGGTTGAAGAGTTCGCCTGCAAGATGGGGCGTGCTGCCGTTGCCGGAGCCGGCAAAGCCGACGGTGTCTGGTTTGGCCCTGGCCAGTGCAATCAGTTCCTGCACCGTTTTCGCTGCGAAGCTCGGGTGCACGACCAGCACATTGGGTCCCAGCGCCATCAGGCTGACCGGCGCGAAATCTTTCACCGGATCGTAGGGCACGCTCTTGTAGAGGCTGGGATTGGTTACCAGGCCTGCGCCGGTAAAGAGGAGCGTGTGCCCGTCATTGGCGGCACGCGCCGCAGCATCGGTGCCGATGTTGCCGTTGGCGCCGCCACGGTTCTCCACCACGAAGGGTCGCCCGAGCACATCGGCGAGACTCAGGGCGAGGATACGTCCGGCGGTGTCCACGCCGCCGCCGGCGGGAAAGGGCACGATGAAGCGCACCGGCCCTTTGGGATAGCCCTGGCTTGCAGAGGGCAGTGCGATGCACAAAAGCACTGCCGCAAGCCAGCATCGAAATCTCAATCCGGTTTTCATTTTGCTGTCTCCTTGATGGCGCGCCAGATGTTCTCCGGTGTCGCCGGCATGATGATGTCGCGCACCCCCGTGCCGCGCAAGGCGTCCAGAATGGCATTGATCACCACCGCCGGCGCCGGTGTGGTGCCGCCTTCGCCGCCGGCCTTGATGCCCAGCGGATTGGTGGGCGAGAGCACTTCGACGATTTCGGTTCTCAGCTCCGGCAGGTTGTCGGCGCGCGGGATGGCGTAGTCCATGAAGGAACCGGCCAGCGACTGGCCCGATGCCGGGTCGATGACGCATAGCTCGCTCATCGCTTGGCCCACGCCCTGTGCCAGACCACCGTGCGTCTGCCCGTGCACGATCAGCGGATTGATGCAGCGGCCGACATCATCCACTGCGGTGTAGCGGGTGATTTCCGTGCAGCCGGTCTCCGGGTCGATCTCGACTTCGCAGGCGGCGCAGCCGTTCGGAAACACCGGATCGTGCATTTCATTGTCGGCAATCACTGCAAGGCCATCTTTCAGCGCGGAGGGCAGGATGCCGCGCGCGGCCTCGGCGGCGAGTTCCAGAAAATCAAACGAGCGGGCGGATGTCGCAGAGTGAAAACGTCCTTCTTTAAAATCCACGTTCGTCGGTTCGGCCTCCAGCAGCCAGCCGGCGATCTTCCTGCCCTTGTCCACGAGCTGTTTTGCGGCGACGGCAAACACTGTGGCCGCATGGCGCATGGAGCGGCCCGAGTGCGAGCCGCCGCCCACGCTGACGATGTCGGTGTCGCCCATCAGCACATCAATGCAGTCCGCCGGCAGATGCAGCATGGAGGCAATCGCCTGCGCGAAACTGGTTTCATGGCCCTGGCCGCTGGGCTGGGTGCCGATCACCACACGCACACGGCCGTTTGCGCCTATGGTGACTTCGGCGCGCTCCCTGGGGGCGCCAATGGAGGATTCCACGTAATGGGCAAGGCCCAGTCCCAGTAGTTTGCCGCGCGTGGCGGCGGCGCTGCGGCGCGCAGCCACGTCATTCCAGCCGGCGATCTGCATCGCCAGATCCATATTGGCTTGGTACTGCCCGCTGTCGTATTGCATGCCCACGGCATTGCGGTAGGGCATGGCCTCCGCTGAAACCAGGTTCCTGCGCCGCAGTTCGATGCGGTCGATGCCCAGTTCTGTTGCGGCGCGGTCGACCAGGCGCTCGATGGCATAGGTCACCTCGGGGCGGCCGGAGCTGCGATAGGGTGTGGTCGGCGTGGTATTGCTGAATACGGCAAGGCTCGTAAGCCTTGCGACTGGTATGTCATAGGAGCCGGTCACCAGGCCCGATCCCTTGCTCAATGGGGAGAGCGAGGCGCAGCGTGCGCCGACGTTGGACACGTTGGTGGCGCGCAGGGCAAGAAAGCGGCCGTCCTTGCGCAGCGCGAGTTCCACGCGGCTGAAAAGATCGCGGCCCTGGTAGTCGGAGAGGAAGGCCTCCGAGCGCGTGGCGGTAAATTTCACCGGGCGCCCGAGTTTCTTCGATGCCCAGAGGATGAGAGGAAACTCCACATACACGCGATTGCGCGCGCCGAAATTGCCGCCTACATCGAGCGAGATCACCCTGACATTTTTCGGCTCAAGGCCCAGCACCTGCGCCATTTCACCCTTCTGACGCACCGCACCGCCGCTGCCGGCGTAGAGCGTGTAGCGGCCCGTGGCGGCGTCGAAATGCCCCAGCGCGGCACGTGGCTCCAGGGTGCAGGCGGTAACGCGGCCGATGGGAAAATCCATGGCCACCACATG
>JBCKLP010000034.1:0-17933 GCA_038903735.1 Burkholderiales bacterium
GGACACTTTTTTTGCCAGTTTTGATAAACGCTATTGATCCGTTAGCATGTACCAATCAGTATGGGATACGCCGTGAAACCGCGCCATATTTTCCTTGCTGACGATTTTTCAATATTCGATTCCCGTTAAAATGGTTGATGAGGTCTTGGCCATTCTTTGACAATTGGTGTCCAACTAACGCTGATACTTGCCCGATAAGCCAATCTCCCGGAGTTGCCCCGCATTGGCCGGTGAATTTCCCAGGGGATCGCATTGAGGCACCCTACCATTGGCGCACAACATCGACTATGTTCAAATATTCAGACCATGAGTGAGCCTGTGAATGGCGATCCAAATCCGCGTAAACATGGCGATGTCGTGAAATTGGCGGAACTTTTGTCGATATTTTTCGGTGCTGTCGAATTCGGGTTTCGGGTGCGGGGCTGAACGGCCGCAGAGGGTGCGTCGGAAGGAGCCCGTAGGGCGAGTGGAGAGGCGCCCTCTGCGGCGCGGTCGCGCACAGGGAGCCAGTCGCAAGGCCAAGCGGACGGGCAAGCGGACGGGGATGACAGGCGGGTTCGAGTGCGGTAGAAATACGCTGCCAAAGAAACCGGCACGACACCGGCCAAAACCACCAAGTTCACACCGATGTCGTGCCCCACCGCGTGCCGGGCACGGGTGCAGGGAGAGTATTTCACGAGTGGGATGGCCCTGTCGATAGTTCTTTGGCGTGACATTGAGCGCCAATGGAACCTTTGGGACGTTTCTTTCTGTGCGCGGCTTGTCGGGTGCAGGTGCTGATTTGCAGCCACTGCGACCGAGGCCAGATCTACTGCGCAGCTGGCTGTGCACAAGCGGCCCGCTGTCACTCGGTACGCGAGGCGGGAAAGCTCTACCAGAGCAGCCGTCGAGGCCGCTTCAATCACGCCGAACGCAACCGTCGTTACCGTGATCGACACAAGAACGTGACGCATCAGGGTTCACTCGCACCGGCTCCGGATGATCTACTGCGCATGAGCTCGACGAGCGGGGCGGCAACGACATCGAAGACCCCACCCACAGCACTGGCGAGATGGCGGTGCCATTTCTGCGGGTGTGCGTGTGCGAAGTTTGTCCGAACCGGCCCCTTGCGCGGTCGAGCTCCCCGCAACCACCGAAGAGGAACTGAACGTGACCATAGCCCCTGAGATCGAGGCGCAAATCCTGCGCTACTACCACGTCGAGAAATGGCCCGTCGGGACCATCGCCTGCCAACTGCGCGTACACGGGGGCACCGTGCTCCGCGTCCTGGCGCAAGACGCTCTGCCAAGGATCGGGCCGGTGCACCGAGCCTCGCAAGTGGACGCCTATCGGGTGTTTATTCTCCAGACGCTGGAGAAGTTCCCGACCCTCACCGCCAGTCGCCTCTACATGATGGTTCGCGAGCGCGGTTACTCAGGCGGTCCCGATCACTTCCGGCACCTGATCGGTCTGCATCGACCGCGCCCCAGGGCCGAAGCCTACCTGCGCCTGACCACGCTTCCCGGGGAGCAAGGGCAGGTTGACTGGGGGCATTTCGGCCATCTGGACATCGGCCGTGCCCGCCGGCCGCTGATGGCCTTCGTCATGGTCCTCTCCTGGTCGCGGCGAATCTTTCTGCGCTTCTTCCTCGATGCGCGCATGGACAGTTTCCTGCACGGCCACCTGGGTGCATTCGAGGCATGGTCGGGTTTGCCGAGGGTGCTGCTCTACGACAATCTCAAGAGTGCCGTGCTTGAGCGCCAGGGCAATGCCATCCGCTTTCACCCGACCCTGCTCGCCTTTGCCGGGCACTACCGCTACGAGCCGCGGCCCGTGGCGGTGGCTCGGGGAAATGAGAAAGGGCGCGTCGAGCGGGCGATCCGTTATGTGCGCGAGAGCTTCTTTGCTGCCCGCGCCTTTGCCGATCTTGCCGATCTGAACGCCCAGGCCGATGGCTGGTGCACCGGTCAGGCCGCCGACCGGCCTTGCCCGGAGGACACAACAATCACCGTGCGTGAAGCCTTTACCCGAGAACAACCCCGCCTGCTGGGGCTGCCGGAGAATCCCTATCCGAGCGACCAAGTGCTGGCCGTGCACGCGGGCAAGACGCCGTATGTGCGCTTTGATCTGAACGACTATTCGATCCCGCACACCCACGTGCAGCGCATGTTGACGGTGCGCGCCGACCCGGTACGCGTTCGCGTCCTCGATGGCGCGCAGGTCCTCGCCGATCACCCGCGCAGCTATGATCGCAAAGCACAGATCGAGGATCCGGCGCACCTCACGACACTCATCGAGCACAAGCGCCAGGCGCGCCATCATCGCGGCGCCAATCCCCTGTCCAAGGCGGCACCGGCCAGCCTCGAGCTGCTGACACGCGCGGCTGAACGGGGCAGCAATCTGGGCACCATCACCGCGAGCCTGCTCCAACTGCTCGATCGCTATGGCGCTGCCCCATTGCAGGCGTCCATCCTCGATGCCCTGGAGAGCGGCGTGCCCCATCCGAACACGGTGCGTCTGGCCCTGGAGCGCCAGCGCGAGGCGCGCCACGACGCCCCTCCGGTTGCCATTTGCCTGCCCCAGCACGTGAAACAAAAAGACGTGCCCGTACAGCCCCACCAGCTCGATACCTACGACGAACTCTCGCAGGAGAACAACACGGAGGACAACAACGATGAGCGATCCTGAAGCCTTACGCAGCCGTGCGCAGGCGCTGCACCTGCATGGCTTGGTGGCGCACTGGCCGGAGGCGGCCACGGCCGCCTGGGTGGCCCTGCTGTTGCAGTGGGAGGAAGACGAGCGTTCTCGGCGCAGCCTGGAGCGCCGTCTCAGGGATGCGCACATCGGCCGCTTCAAGCCCTTGTGCGACTTCGACTGGCATTGGCCCAAGCGCTGCGACCGTGCCGCCGTCGAGGAATTCATGTCGCTGGAGTTCCTCAAGGAGTCGGCCAACATCGTGCTGCTCGGCCCCAACGGAGTGGGTAAATCGACGCTGGCCAAGAACATCGCCCATCAGGCCTTGATCCACGGCCACACGGTGTTGTTCACCACCGCTGGCCAGTTGCTCGGGGAACTGGCGGCCCTCGATAGCGATTCGGCCTTGCGACGGCGCCTGCGCCACTATGGCGCCGCGGACCTGCTGGTCATCGACGAGGTCGGTTACCTGTCCTATTCAAACCGCCATGCCGATCTGCTGTTCGAACTGGTGAGCCGCCGTTACGAGACCAAAAGCACGCTGGTGACCACCAACCGTCCCTTCGCCGAATGGTCGCAGGTGTTTCCCAATGCCGCCTGCGTGGTCTCACTGGTGGATCGACTGGTGCATAACGCCGAGGTCGTCTCGATCGAGGGCGCCTCCTACCGCCTGAAAGAAGCCAAGGAGCGCTCAGAGCAACGGGCAAAGCAACGACGCAAAGCAAAATCATGAAGCCCTGGCACTTGCCTTCGGGCCGCCAGCGAGGCATCCCCTTCATCCTCCCCGAGGACTGGACACCAGAGCAGGCGCTGGCCGTCCTTGATCTGCTCGATGATCTGCGCGAGCGTATCTGCGCGCACTACCAGGTCCCGCTCCACGAGCTTCTACGTGAACAGCGCCTGAGCACCGCGGAGGTTGCTTCAGTGGCCCCCGATACACCCGAGCCGCCGTTCTAAAAATCCCCGACATCACAACCCAACGTCACCGGGCCCTCGTGGACCATGCCTCCCTCACGGCTCCAACCAGCAGGTCATCGCCATTTAGTGACGGATTTGCGAAGCCGGTAACAGGCGTTAGATATCGCTTTGCGAAATCTTTCTGAATCATTATTTATCTTTCTGGGTCGGCCTTTAAAATTGATATGCGCGCCTAAATATTTGAGAAGTTTCCCTTGCTCGTCTTCCAGGGCTTGTCGCTTTGCTTCGCCACCACGCTCTCTAGCGTCCTCGAGAAGTTCTTTAATTGCTCGTATCCTGGCTGTAATTTCAGATTTGGCTTGGGGATCTATCGCGTCGTTAACGTTGGTGCCTTGTTGGCTTGGTTTTATGTTGTAGGGTGAAGGCTCATCGTAAGGCGCGTCAATAGATTCCGAATCTAAATCCAACTCATCATCCATCGAGCCAACTTCGGAATCAGTCGTGTTCTGGGCTAAGCGTTCCGGTGGCACGGGATTGACGTCGTTGTATAGAGCAGTACATTGAATCTCGGCACCTGGGCGACGTAATAGTGCCGCTATATAGCGCAGTCCCTTGCTATTTTTTAAGTGAGCGGTGGTGCCTTCGAAAGTGATAGCACATATGTTGCCGGTTACTTTGATCTGATTCTTGGGGGCTGTCGTTGCGCCCAAGGCTTTCATATCCGGCGATTCGTCTACGGCCGTATCGCAACCTAAAAGCCCGGGGTTCCATACAATCCGTAATCGCTGCGAATGGGCATCATCTCTACCAACTGTCCGGTCAATTAAGTCGGAAAACGCCGCAACGAGATCGTTGGACCACACGAAATGATTGGAGGGCAGCATCGTAATGCTTTCAGGGGAAATCCCCCCTTTCCCTTCTAAAAAGCGCTCATAGAAATCCGGTCGAACTACACCGACATTGTTGTCGGCGGGCCGAAATTCGTAGGCTTGGAGAAGCGGCCCTTCAAGATCTGCGTTTGCGGTTAATAGGGTGGCTAGGAGCGAAGGGGGCCAATCGGCGACGAGGCAGGCGAACCTCAAAGGGACCGGTTGCTCAGGAAGCCCTAATTCAGGGTCATCGAAGCTATAGCTTGGAATTGGCACGGTCTAGGATGTTGCCTTTGTCACGCGCTTCTTACCCTGTTTCGCAATTAGTGCGGCGCAGAAGTTAGACCAGTCCGTCATAAGCGCCCGCCGTTTCTCGAATAAGTCCGATCGATTGTACGCGGCCTCAGCCTTATTCTTGATGCTGTGGGCCAGCGCGGCTTCGCACACTTCGCGCGGGATACCTAAAGCGGCGCCGGTTCAAGAGCGCGCGGCCGTGGTGCGGATGACCTCGCCCAGCTTGGCTTGCGGATCGATGGGATCGTGGCAGCGGTTGCCGTAAGTCGACTCGACCAGCAGATAATCCGCTCGGCTAATCCGTGTCGGCGGCGCCATCACTGCGTCCTGCAGGCGTCCCAGGTCACCGGAGAACACAATGCGTACGCCGGCGTGATCCACAGTGACGATCGAAGCCCCGGGAATATGCCCCGCGGGGTCAAAGCCGAGCGTGATGCCCTGCACCTCCACGCGCTTTCCGGTAGCGACAGGCCGCAGCAGCTTCAAGGCGCGCTTGGCGTCCTTTTCCGTGTATAGCGGCAGCGCCGGTTTATGGCGCGAAAAGCCACGCCGGTTGGCGTACTCGGCCTCCTCCTCCTGCAGCCTGCCGGCATCGGGCAGCATTACCCGGCACAGATCGCGGGTCCCCTCGCTGCAATAGACCGGCCCGGCGTAACCTTTGGCGACAAGCAGCGGCAGGTAGCCGCTGTGGTCGATATGCGCATGCGTCAGCACCACCGCGGAAAGTCCCGCCAGCTTCAAAGGCAGCGGCAACCAGTTGCGCAGCCGCAGTTGCTTGTAACCCTGAAACAGGCCGCAATCAATCAGCAGGCTGCTCACACCGGCACGCAGCAGATATTTGGAACCGGTAACCGTCCCCGTGGCCCCCAGGAACTGAAGGCTGCGGCGATTCGAGGCACCTGCACCGCGCGTCGCGCGGGAAGAGGCCGGGGCGCTCACAGGACCCGGGAGTATTGTGCGCGCGCGTTGCTCTGCGCGAGGTAGCGGTCAAACACCATGCACACCGCCCTCACCAACAGCCGCCCGGTTGCCGTAACGGTGATCCACTCTGCGTCCATGTCGAGCAGGCCCTCGTCGCGCAACTGCGCGAGCCGGGCAATCTCGGGCGCAAAGTAACTGTCAAAGTCGATGAGGTGCGCAATGGAAATGGACTCCTTGGATACATGGAAATGACAGGCAAGCGACTGTATCACCGCCCGGCGCACAATATCATCCCGGCTCAACTCAATGCCGCGCAGCACAGGCAGCACGCCCTGCTCCAGGCACGCAGTGTAATCGCCCAGATCCTTGAAGTTCTGGCTATAGCTCGCGCCCACGCTGCTGATCGCCGAAACACCCAGTCCCAGGGTGTCGGTATCGCCACTGCTGGAATAGCCCTGGAAATTGCGCGTCAGTCGCCCCTGGCGCTTGGCGCGAGCCAGGTCGTCCTCCGGTAGGGAAAAATGATCCATGCCAATATACAGGTAGCCTGCCGCCGTGAGCTTGGTGATCGCCAGGGTCATCAGCGCAAGCTTGGTCTGGGGCGTTGGCAGCTCGGCTGCCGCGATGCGCCGCTGCGGTTTGAACACGGCCGGCAGGTGCGCATAGGAATACAGCGCAATGCGATCCGGCGCCGCCGCGCAGACCTCCTCCAGCGTGCGCTCGAAACCGCGCAGCGTCTGGCATGGCAATCCGTAGATCAGATCGTAGTTCACCGAACGAAAACCGTAACGCCGCGCCGCATGGGTGACGGCCAGCGTCTGCTCGACACTCTGGATGCGGTTGACGGCCCGCTGTACCTGCGGGTCAAAGTCCTGCACGCCCAGGCTCATGCGGTTGAACCCCAGCTCGGCCAGCAGCGCAACGCGTTCCTCGCTGACGCCGCGTGGATCGACCTCGATGGCATGCTCGCCGGCGGGCGAGAGATTGAAGCCAAGACCAAGCACACGCATCAGTTCACGCAGTTCTTCGTCTCCGAGAAAGGTCGGCGTGCCGCCGCCAAAATGCAATTGCTCCGCGGCGCGCCCCTCCCCCAGTTCGGCGCAAAGCAGATCAATTTCCCTGGCAAGACTGGCCACATAAGACACCGCCCTGCCGCGATCACGGGTGACTATCTTGTTGCAGGCGCAGTAGTAGCAGATGGTGCCGCAGAACGGCAGGTGTACGTATAATGAAAGCGGCCTTGAAATGCCGCCGACATTGCGATTACGCAGCCAATGCCGGCTGGCGCCGGCATCGAAGGCCTCAACGAAGCGATCGGCGGTGGGGTACGAGGTATAGCGCGGGCCGTTGCCGCCATATTTGCGGATGAGGTTTGCGTCTATGACAAGGTTTGAGAACATATCCATGCGTACGCGCGAAAGCCTGCTATGACAGGTGTCACTGTGCGCCCCTGCGCGCCGACCGCTATTGATATGGGTCAAGCGTGGGTCAGGAGGGCCTGCGGCTGCCCGTTTCGATCGTGACGGGCATCGATTCGCAGGTAGCCGGTGCGATGCATCAGCGCGGCGTTATTTTCCTGGTTATCGGCCCGCTGCTCGGGCTGGCGGCGGCCACTTTGCTGTTTGCCGCCGTGGCGGGCGTGTTCGGCTGGTATCCGCAGCAGATGCTGGTGACGGCAACGGTTGCCGGCGCCTTCCTGGTGGCTACCACGGCGGTGCTGATCCGCCATGAACTGATCGTAGGTCGCGCACTGCGCAGTGCCGAAACCCGGGTGAGAACCATCCTGGAATCAGCCATGGATGCCGTCGTCGTCGCCGATGCATCGCAGAAAATAATTCTGTTCAACGAAGCCGCTGAAAAGGTTTTTCAGTATCCGCGCGAAAAAATCCTCGGTCAGGCGCTGGACATGCTGCTGCCCGAGCGGCTGCGCAGAGTGCACCACGCCCATGTTGCACATTTTGGCGCCACCGGCGCGACCTCCCGGCGCATGGGCGAGCAATCGGTGCTGATCGGAATGCGCGCCGACGGCAGCGAGTTTCCGGTGGAGGCATCCATCTCCAAATCGGGGCAGGACGGTGAGCGCATCTACACTGCGATACTCAGGGACATCAGCCAGCGTGTGAGTAATGAGCAGGCCCTGCGCCGCTCGCGCGAGGAACTCCGCGAAATGGCATCGATTTCGCAGACCGTCCGCGAGCAGGAAAAAAGCCGTGTCGCCCGCGAGCTGCACGATGAGCTGGGAGGCGCCCTCACGGCGCTGAAAATGGACGTGGCCTGGATGCGCGAGCGCCTGCCGGGGGGAGCTGACCCTCTGGACGAAAAACTCGCCTCCATGCAGAAGATGCTCGATCAGACGGTGGCCGCAACACGGCGGATTTCCGCGGACCTGCGGCCGATGATGCTTGACGATCTGGGCCTTGTGCCCGCAGTGGAATGGCTGGTGCAGGATTTCCAGCGGCGCAGCGGCATTGGCTGCGAATTGGCCATCACCTCGCCCGAACGTGCCGTGCCCGGTGCGCAGGCAACCGCAGTTTTTCGCATCCTGCAGGAGTCGCTGACCAATGTGGCACGGCACGCAGGAGCAACCCAGGTGGAGATCACACTGGAGCTGGATGAGCAGGAGATCGTGCTGACTGTGCAGGATAACGGTCGCGGGTATTCCACGGAGGAGCCTCGCGAAAGCGGCTCCTTCGGTCTTATCGGCATGCGTGAGCGTGTCTATCTCCTCAACGGCGAGGTCAGTGTCACCAGCGCGCCCGGCGAGGGTGCCCTGGTGGAAGTGCACCTGCCAGTGGGTACCGGCCAGGCGGCCGCATGATACGCATCCTGATTGCCGATGATCACACCATCGTGCGCGAAGGCTTGAAGCAACTGCTCTCGGCCAGCGCCGATTTCACCATTGCCGGCGAAGCCGGCAACGGGCATGAAGTGATCGAAAGAGTCCGCGAATTGGAACTCGACGTTCTGCTTCTGGATATTTCCATGCCGGGGCGCAGCGGCATCGAACTCATCCGCCAGGTGAAAAGCGAAAAGCCGCGGCTGAGCATACTGGTGCTGAGCATGCACGAGGAGGAGCAATACGCGGTGCGCGCCCTGCGCGCCGGCGCCTCGGGCTACCTCACCAAGGAAAGCGCTTCAGCGCAACTGCTCTCGGCCATCCGCAAGGTGGCCTCGGGTGGCGCATTCATCACCACCACCGTTGCCGAGCAACTCGCGCTTGCCGCCATGCCGCACGCCGAGACCGCCCCGCACCAGACGCTGTCCGACCGCGAATTCCAGGTCATGCGTATGCTGGTGGCAGGCAGGAGCATCACCGACATTGCGGGCGAACTCAATCTCTCGGTCAAGACCATCAGCACCCACAAGACGCGCTTGATGCAGAAATTGAACCTGACGAACCAGACCGAACTGATTCATTACGCCATCGACCACAAGCTCGCCTGAGCTCCGCAGGCTTCGCACCAGGGCATAAAGTTACGCCGCCCCCATTGACCCGGGTAGGACGATTCCTACGGCTTTTTTCAGCCGACGCTGATGGTGCATGCGTTCCTGTGCGGGCAAACTGCAGGGCATGGAAACGACACAATATGAGCGCGCGGCAAATCCAGTCAGGGCGTTCATCGCCGAGGATAACGCTGCAATGTGCGAGCGGCTGCGGGCATTGATCGAGGCAGACGGCGCCATCCGCGTCGTCGGCCAGGCGCAAACACCGCGCGAGGCCATTGCCGGAATTCTCGCCTGCCAGCCCGATGCCGTGGTACTGGACATCCATCTGCGCGAGGGCAACGGACTGGAGGTCATCCGCGAAGTATTTCCGCAGGCCCCGCAGATGGTGTTTGTGGTGGTGAGCAGCGACCCTGATCCGCAGTACCGGCGCGCCTTCGCCCAGGCTGGCGCCAGCGTCGTTCTCGACAAAAGCAGCGAATTCAACAGGATCTGCGAGGAAATACTTTCCGCTTGTGCCGCCCGACGCAGCCAGTGGCACGAACAGTGTTCTTAATCCCGAGGAGACAAGCATGAACGCCAATGCAGTGTTGGAAGCCGTTGCTCCCGCCCCAAGATCAGGCCTTCCGGTTCGAAACAAGGCACCGGGCAAGGTGACGCGGATGGCCACCCGTTGCTCCACCTGCAACCTGCGCGAACTGTGCCTGCCCTGCGGCTTGAGCGGCAGCGACGCGGCGCGCGCCGAAGAACTGGTGTATACGCGCCGGCGGATGAAGCGTGGCGAGGCGCTTTACCGCGCCGGGGATCCCTTCACCTCACTCTACGCCGTGCGCAGCGGATTCTTCAAGACCACGCTGATGCTCGACGACGGGCGCGAACAAGTCACCGCCTTCCATATGGGCGGCGAAATGATGGGCATGGATGGCATCGGCGGCGGCACGCACACCACTGGGGCGCTGGCGCTGGAGGACAGTGAAGTCTGCGTCATTCCCTACGCCCGCCTGCAGGAGCTCGCCCGCGACCTGCCTGTCCTGCAGAACCAGTTCCACAAGGTGATGAGCCGTGAAATCGTGCGCGAGCACGGTGTCATGCTGCTGCTCGGGAGCATGCGCGCCGAGGAGCGCCTGGCCACCTTCCTGCTCAGCCTCGCCAAACGCTTCGACTCACGCGGTTACTCGAAAAGCGACTTTCACCTGCGCATGACCCGCGAGGAGATCGGCAGCTATCTCGGCCTGAAGCTGGAGACGGTAAGCCGGGGGTTCTCCAAATTCCAGGATGAAGGCCTTATCAGTGTGCGCCAGAAGCACATCCGCATCCTTGACCCCGAGGGGCTGCGCCTGGCCATGGGGACGAGATACCACTGACAGGGGAGGAATCTCCGTTGACAAACCTTTCCCCGGACAAACTCTGCCGGCGCTGCGACACGGCGCAATTCAGCTTCACCACGACAGCCGAGCTTGTCGATGCGGAGTACGCACTCGGACAGGAGCGGGCGGTGGAGGCCATACGCTTTGGCATCGGCATGAGCCCGCGTGGCTACAACCTGTTCGCCATGGGTCCGGAAGGCGTCGGCCGCCATCAGATTGTCAGCCAGCTTCTCGCCGAGCGTGCCGCCACGGAGAAAATTCCGGATGACTGGTGCTATGTTTTCAATTTCAACCAGGCACACAGGCCCAAGGCCCTGCGACTTCCCGCGGGCAAGGGTATCGAATTCCGCCGCGACATGGAACGCCTTGTTGAAGACCTGCGCGCTGGTATTCCTGCGGCCTTCGAATCAGACGCCTACCGCGCCCAGCGCCGTGAGATCGAATCCGAGCTGAACGAGCGCCAGTCGCAGGCCATGGGCGGCGTGGAGGAAAGCGCATCCGCCCAGGGAATCGCACTGGTACGAACACCCGCGGGTTTCGGATTCGCGCCCCGGCACGAAGACAGCGTCATGGAACCGCAGGAATTCCTCAAGCTTCCCGAAAAGGAAAGAAAGCGCCTGGAAGCTGTCATTGGCGAACTCCAGGAGGAATTGGGGAAGGTTCTTCACGAAATGCCCAAGTGGCGCCGCGAAGCGTATCGCAAGCTGAAGGAGCTCAATCGCGAAATCACCCGCACCGCCGTCAGCGGCCTGATCGAGGACATCCGGCTAAAGTATGCGGCCCTGCCCGAAGTCGTCGCTTACATGGGCGCCGTCCAGGAAGATGTGCTCGACCATGCGGAATACTTCCTGCAGACAAAGGAAACCGAGGCACCCGTGGGCATGGATATGTCCCACAGCGAAGCCGGAGAGTCACCGCTGCGCCGCCTGGCGGTCAATGTGCTGGTGGAACGGACCAGTGAGGCCGGCGCCCCGGTGGTCTACGAGGACAATCCAACCCACGACAACCTGATCGGCCGAATCGAGCACCTGGCCCAGATGGGTGCGCTGAAAACCGACTTCACCCTGATTCAGGCCGGCGCCCTGCATCGCGCCAACGGCGGCTACCTGATCCTGGACGCGCATCGCGTATTGACCCAGCCCTTCGCCTGGGAGGCGCTGAAGCGCTCGCTGCGCTCGCGCCAGATCAATATGGAGTCACTGGGCCAGGCGCTCAGCCTGATCAGCACAGTGTCGCTGCAGCCCGAATGCGTGCCGCTCGATGTCAAGGTGGTGCTGATCGGACAACGGCAGCACTACTACCTCTTGCACCAGTACGACCCGGAATTTGCATCCCTGTTCAAGGTGCTGGTTGACTTCGAGGACGACATGGACCGCCATCCTGGCAGCGATCTGCAATTCGCCGGCACCATGGCTGCCATCACCCGGCGTGAGTCGCTGCGCCCCCTGGACCGCGAAGCCGTCGCCAGAGTGGTGGAGCGCGCATCCCGCCTGGCCGCGGATTCGGGCAAGCTCACCGTGCAGATGATGGGGCTTGCCGACTTGCTGCGCGAATCCGACCACTGGGCGGCGCAGTCCAAAGAACAGATCATCACAGCCCCGCATGTCCAGAGGGCCATCAACGCCATGGAGGAGCGCTCCGGACGGGTGCGCTCGCGGCTGCGCGAAAACGTGCTGCGCGGCACCCTGCTGGTGGATACATCGGGCGAACGCGCCGGCCAGATCAACGGGCTTGCAGTCATGCAACTGGGCGGGTTTGCCTTCGGCATGGCCAATCGCATCACGGCGCGGGTACGCCTGGGCTCGGGCCGGGTGGTGGACATCGAGCGCGAGACCGACCTGGGCGGGCCCCTGCATTCCAAGGGCGTGCTGATCCTCTCGGGCTTTCTGGCCGGTCGCTACGCGCAGGGCGTGCCCCTGTCGCTCGCGGCGAGCCTGGTGTTCGAGCAGAGCTATGGCGGGGTCGATGGCGACAGCGCCTCTTCGGCGGAACTCTATGCCCTGCTCTCGGCGCTCGCGGACCTGCCGCTACCGCAATCGCTGGCGGTAACGGGCTCGGTCAACCAGCATGGCGACGTGCAGGCCATTGGCGGGGTAAACGAAAAAATCGAGGGTTTCTTCGATCTGTGCAAGGCGCGCGGATTGAGCGGCAAACAGGGTGTGCTGATTCCCGCATCGAACGTCAAGCATCTGATGCTCAAGGACGAAGTGGTGGAGGCTGTGGCCGCTGGCCAATTCGCGGTTCATGCGGTGTCCACCATTGACGAGGGCATTGCCCTGCTCACCGGCATTCCTGCGGGTGCCGCAGACAACAGCGGACAATTCCCCGAAGGCACTGTCAATTACCGGGTTGAACAGCGTCTGCTGAAATTCGCCGAGCAGATCCGTAACCGGCAGAGCAACGGCCCTCGCCGTCGCCCTGTCCGCGCCCGCAAGCGAGGCAATCAGTGAGCATGCTGCGCATTGTGGTCATGCAGCAGGCCTGGCCGGCCGGCGACAAACTGCTGCGCGCGGCGGCCGGCGCGGCGACCCGTATGAACAGCGAGCTGACCGGCCTTTTCATTGAGGACAGCGATCTTCTGAAACTGGCCGGCATGCCCTTTGCCTGCGAGGTTTGCTTCCCCTCGGCCACGCGCAGGGAACTGAACACGCAGCAACTGGAGCGCACCTTGCGCTCACTTGCCGAGGAGGCGCGACGCAGTCTCGAGGCGCTGGCGCGCCACTCGGCATTGCGATCCTCGTTCCGCGTCGCACGCGGTTCGCTGCTCGCTGAACTGCTGGCCTCGGTTTCGGAGACCGACGTGGTGGTCGCCGGCACCCTGTCACGCGTATCCTCCGCTCCCGGCCTGTCGGTGTTCTGCGTTGCCGGCACGGCGCCTGCGGTGATTGCCGAGCTCATCGACGATCTTGCACCGTGGGCCTATGGCAGCATCGCACTGGTGGTGTTGGGTGCGGACGCGGACACGCTTCCGGCCTGGGAAGTCGAGGTCCGCAAGCGGCTCGCGCGCAAGGGCCTTGCGCGTCGGGTCAGGGTGCTGGCGCCGGGCGACGAACGCGAGCTGTACGCACTGCTCAGGCGTCCGGTTGAAGGCGCCGGGTAACCCTTTTCACGCCCGGATCCGAGGCGTCATCGCCGATACTGAATCCGAGATGCGCGCACAGATCAAGCATGCCGTGATTGTGCGACAGGACATAACCCACCATCATCGTCAGACTGCTTTCACGCGCCGCATCGAGCAACAGGGTGAGCAAAATGCGCCCCAGCCCCTTGCCCTGCCAGGCATCGGACACCACCACCGCGAATTCGCAACTGCTGCCGTCAGGATTCGGAAAATAGCGCACCACACCGACCTGCAGGCCAGGGCCTGGCGTGTGCTGCAAGGCGATGAATGCCATCTCCCGGTCGTAGTCGATTTGCGTGAAACGCGCCAGCATTGCCGGGGAAAGATCACGCACCGCATTCATGAAGCGCAGATAGCGGCTGGATTCAGACAGTCCGCGAACGAATTCCTGCTCCAGCGCGGCATCCTCGGGGCGGATCGGCCGGATGGTGAGCGGCGTGCCATCGCTCAGGCGGATTTCCTGGCTCAATTGCGCAGGATAAGGGTGTATGGCCATATGGGCATAACGCTTGGCGGAGGCTTCATTGCGCCTCAGAACGATGCGCGCATCCACCGCCACCACGCCGTGTTCATCGGCAATCAGCGGATTGATGTCCATTTCCTCGATTTCCGGCAATTCGCAGACCATCTCCGAGACCCGCAGCAGGGTGTCCACGATAGCCTGCATATCGGCTGCCGGCATGCGCCGGAAGGCGCCAAGCATGCGCGACACCCGCGTGCGCTTGACCATGTCTGCGGCAAGTTCGGCATTCAGCGGCGGCAATGCGACGCTGCGGTCGCGGTGCACTTCCACGGCAATGCCGCCCAGCCCGAAGGTGATTGCGGGGCCGAACACCGGATCGCGGATCACCCCCAGCAGCAGTTCACGACCATTGGCTTTGCTCACCATCGGTTCGACAATGACGCCCTTGATGCGCGCCTGCGGGCGTTCGAGGGCCACCCGCTCCAGCATTTCCCGATATCCCCGGCGCACCGCGGCCGCTGAAATCACATTCAGATGCACACCGCCCACATCGCTCTTGTGGGTGATGTCGGGAGAATCGATCTTGAGCGCGACCGGATAGCCAAATTCCTCTGCCAGCCTGACCGCCTCCTCACCAGAGTGCGCTGTCGAGGCCTTGGCGACGGGAATATGAAATGCGCTCAGCACCTGCTTGGATTCGGCTTCATTCAGCAGGGTCCGCTCCTCCGCAAGCGCGGTGGCAATGATGCCTGCCGCAGTCGCGATGTCCGCCGGCGCCAGTCCGGTCAACGGCGCTGCAACCTCCAGGAGTGATCGCTGGTTCTCATAGAAGGCGGCAATGTGCGCGAATATCTCCACAGCGGGATCCGGCGTGCGGAACACCGGGATGCCGGCCTTGGCGAGCAGCGCCCGTCCGGCTTTTACGCTTACCTCGCCCATCCAGCAGGCGATCACCGGTTTGCTGCTGCCGGCCACGGCCTCGATGACTGCCTGGGCTGCATCTGCCGCATCGGTAATCGCCTGGGGAATGAGGATGACGAGCAGACCGTCCACACCCTCATCGGCAAGACAGGCCGCCACTGCCGCGCGATAGCGCCCCGGGTCGGCATCGCCGATGAGATCCACGGGATTACCGTGTGACCAGTGGGCGGGCAAGGCCCGGCGCAGGCTTTCCAGCGTCGATTCGGAGAGCTTCGCCAGCGGGATACCCAGATCACCGGCGCGATCCGCCGCCATCACACCCGGGCCGCCGCCATTGGTAATCACGGCCAGGCGGCTGCCGCCCGGATGGATGTGCGAGGCGAGCGCCTGCGCGGCGGCGACCAGTTCCCCAATGGACAAGACACGCACCACTCCCGCGCGCCGCACCGCGGCATCGAATACATCATCAAGGCCCACGATGGCGCCGGTATGCGACACCGCGGCGCGCGATCCGGCCGGATGGCGGCCCACTTTCATGAGGATCACCGGTTTGACGCGTGCTGCCGCCCGCAGGCTGCTCATGAAGCGGCGCGCATCGCGGATGCCCTCGATGTAGAGCAGGATGTGCGCCGTGCGCGTGTCCGCGGCAAGGTAGTCGATGATCTCGCCGAAATCGATATCGGTGGAGCCCCCCAGGGAAATCATGCTGGAAAAACCGATGCCGTTCGGGGTGGCCCAGTCGAGCATGGCCGTGCACACCGCACCGGATTGCGACACCAGGCCGAGCGAACCCGGCAGCGCGGCACCGCGTGCGAATGCCGCGTACAAGCCGATCTCCGGACGCAGTATCCCCAGGCAATTGGGCCCGACCATGCGCACGCCGTGACGGCGGGCAAGCTCCAGAACGCGTGCCTCGAGCACTGCGCCCTTGGGACCGGTCTCGCCAAACCCGGCGGTGATGACCAGCGCCGAACGGATGCCTGCGCGGCCGCAATCCTCGATCAGGCCCGGAACGGTTTCAGCCGGCGTGGCGACCACGACAAGATCCACCGCTTCGGGCAAGGCCGCAATGGAAGCAAAGCAGGGAACGCCGTGCACACTGCGATACTTGGGATTGACCGCAAACAGCCGCCCCTGGTAACCCGCTGCCAGCATATTGGCAATCAGCACCTCGCCGATCTTGCCCTGGCGTTCTGTGGCCCCGATGATGGCGATGGAGCGCGGCTCAAACAGCGGAGTGAGGTAATGTCGTTGCGATGAATCCATGACGCAGCATACTGCATCGCCTGCGCGCAACCGTCTTGACGGAAATCTATTGGCGGAAATTTATTGGCGAAAATTTATTGGCGGAAACCTGGCGCAGGCGGCTGACGCAGATCAATATCAGTTCCCAGAACGAAGGCATGATACTGCTACCCGTCGCACCCGATAACGGAAGGAAGGCTTCAATCGTGAATCCCCGCCCTCGCACCCAAAATGACTGATCCGGATCGCCTGCTCCTCGCCTGCCCGGCCTGCATGAGGGCAAACCGGGTCCCCGTTGAACGTCTTGGCGAGAACCCGGTGTGCGGCAAATGCGGCGCGACGCTCCTCGATGGGCGTCCTGTTGTCCTGGGGGAAAGCTCGTTTGACAGCTTTCTCTCCCGCACCGGAATGCCGGTGCTCATCGATTTCTGGGCACCCTGGTGCGGTCCCTGCCGGACCATGGCGCCGGCCTTCGAGCAGGCCGCGAAATCCCTGCGGCATGAAGTGCGCCTCGCCAAGGTCGATACGGAGTCTGCGCCCGCCCTGGCGGCACGCTATGCGATCCGTTCCATTCCCACGCTGATCCTGTTTCTCGACGGGCGCGAAATGAAGCGTGTTTCCGGAGCACTCGACGCCGCATCGCTATTGCGTTTCGCCAACAGCCGGAACTGAGGTGGCCGCAAATAGCGAGAACTGGTCGGGCAGAACCGGCTTCATACTGGCCACGGTAGGTTCAGCAGTCGGCATTGGCAGCATCTGGAAGTTTCCCTATGAAGTCGGCTCCAATGGCGGCAGCGCCTTCGTGCTGCTTTACCTGCTGGGCCTGGTATTCATCGTGGTGCCGCTGATGCTTGCCGAATTCGCCATCGGCAGGCACGGTGGCGCCGATTCGGTAACCAGCATTGCGCGCGTGGCATCGAATCATTCGGCAAGCCGGCACTGGGCGCTGGCAGGCTGGCTGGGGGTGGCAACCGGGTTTCTGATCCTCAGCTTTTACTCAGTGATCGGCGGCTGGACCGTCGCCTACGCCCTCGATACCCTCTTCAACGGCCTGCAGGGAGGTGACGTACTCATCAGTCGGGCACGATTTGAAGCTTTTCTGGCCTCACCTTGGGAAATTGCCGTGTTCGTTTCTGCCCTGAAACCGCGTCGACCACACCCGCCCCACCCCGCAGCCGGAAATAGTTGGCCGGACGCTTTTCTGCAAGCGTGATGGCCGGCACCGAAATCACCGATCCTGATTCATACACCGTACGCAGCAGCGCGTCGCCGGGAATAGTGCGCTCGCGGATCCCCTGGGTGTTGCGCGCAACCATCACATCAAGGGCGCCACAGACCTCAATGCCGTGGCGCTTGTAGAGGTCAAACACGCGCTGCGCCACCTGCGCAGGACTGCCCTCGAGGTAACGAAACACCCGCGTCACCTCGGCGTAACTGCCGATAAACTGGTTCACGTCGGCGAGAGCCCGGACCTGGTTGGCCCGCTCCAGATAGGCCGCCGCCATGATCTTGTCATCGCCCTTGTTCCGGCTCTGGGTAAAAACATCCGTTTTGTAGTGCCCGATCGGGCCGTACGCCTCGGCTTTGGCTGCGATCACGGCGAAGCGCCGGTCTATGCACTGCGAGCAGGCGCCGCAATGGGAGAACTGGTTGGTCATCTCCCAGGTGTGCGTGCAGGACATCGAGTGCGCAATCAG
>JBCKLP010000035.1:0-17595 GCA_038903735.1 Burkholderiales bacterium
CCGAGCTGTCGTTCAAATACCCATTGGGGGTTTGGGCAAACACACTGGCCGAAAGCGCGCTCATTACGATCGTGGATACCGCGAGCAGCGAGCCTGTTTTAGCTGTTTTCATTTATGAAATCCCTTCAAAAGAGGTCTGTTTCCTGTTGAACAACGCTTATTGGGTCTGGATTCTACTAGTTTCCACAGTCTTGCCGCAGCTAATTTTCTGCGCTGACTTTTTTTTAACCTTTGCTGTTATTTATCAGCGTATTTTGCCACATGACAGCAATTTTGTCCATGTCAAATGAATGACTTGCGGTGAAAGCCCCCGTACGTATACGCAGGGTGCCGTCCACCCACACGTGGCTGACGTCCTCGCGTCCGGCGGCGTACACCAGATGAGATACCGGATCGTAGCAGGGCAGGAGGCCGGGCCGACTGAAATCCACGGCGCACAGATCTGCCGCCTTGCCGGGTTCGATCGAGCCCACGAGATTGTCCAGACCGAGCGCTCGCGCCCCGCCGAGGGTTGCTGCATGCAGTGCCGCCGCAGCGGGCATGGCCTGGGTATCCCCGGAACTGCCCTTGGCCAGCAGCGCGGCCAGGCGCATTTCCTGCCACAGGTCCAGCCGGTTGTTGCTGGCCGCGCCGTCGGTTCCCAGGCCGACATTGACGCCTTTCGCAAGCATCGCGCGAACCGGCGCAAAGCCGCTTGCCAGTTTCATATTGGAAGACGGACAGTGGGCAACCGATGCGCCGTGGCGCGCCAATAGATCAATCTCGGGTTCGGACACGTGCACGGTGTGGACGGCAATCAGGCGGGGCCCGAGCAAGCCAAGCTGCTGCATTCGCTGCAAGGGACGCATGCCGTGCCGGCGGATGCCCGCTTCAATTTCATCCTGCGTTTCGTGCAGATGCATATGAATGGGAAGGTCCAGTTCCTCGGCAATGCTCACAATGCGCGCCAGCGCGCGGTCCGAGACCGTATAGGGCGCGTGCGGTGCCATGCAGAAGCTGAGCAGGGGTTCATCCCGAAAACGGTCCCGCGCAGCGAGGCCTTTGCCAAGGTAGTCATCGGCGTCCGATGCGTAAGCGGTAGGCAAGTCGATCGCGATGATGCCGATGGCAGCGCGTATGCCGCACTCGAGCGCGGCGTGCGCCACCGACTCCGGATAGAAATACATGTCGTTGAAACAGGTGATGCCGCCGCGAAGCATTTCCAGGCAGGCGAGGCGGGTGCCGTCACGCACAAAATCGGCGGACACGTGCTTGGCCTCCGCGGGCCAGATGTGCTCGTTCAGCCAGGTCATGAGCGGCAGATCGTCGGCAAGACCGCGCATCAGGCTCATCGCGGCATGCGTATGCAGATTGATCAGTCCGGGTATCAGCGCATGATCGGTCAGGCGGTGATGATCCTGGGCGTGAAAGCGGATTGCGGCTTCTGTAGTCGGCAATACAGCGATGATGCGTCCCGCGCGAACAACCACGCTGTGATCCGGCAAGACAGAGGCAGATCCATCGACGGGGATGACCCACTTCGCGTCGATCAAGGTATCTGCTGATTCCATGGAATGGCCTGTCCGCTGGGCACGCGTGCCGATAGGGCGCTTTGAGATTGCGCCGGATCATACACCGCAGAAATATTCGACTAAATGCGTGGCAGAAGTGGTTCATGCCGTCCGGAACTGGTAAAATTTACCGTTGCCCCTGTTGCAACTCCCCGTTCTCTTCTTATCCCACTTTCATACAGTATTGTCCTCGCCGTTAGATGGATCAATTCGCAAAAGAAACGCTCCCGATCAGCATCGAGGAGGAAATGCGCAGGTCGTACCTTGACTATGCGATGAGCGTGATCGTCGGCCGGGCCCTGCCGGATGTGCGTGACGGCTTGAAGCCGGTGCACCGGAGGGTTTTGTTCGCCATGCACGAATCGAACAACGTGTGGAACCGCTCCTATGTGAAATGCGCACGAGTGGTGGGCGAGGTGCTGGGCAAATACCATCCTCACGGCGACGTCGCCACCTACGAGGCGCTGGTGCGCATGGCGCAGAATTTTTCCATGCGCTACACCCTGATCGACGGCCAGGGAAACTTTGGCTCGGTTGATGGTGATTCCGCGGCCGCGTACCGGTATACAGAGTGCCGGCTGGAGCGGATCGCATCGGAATTGCTGGCGGACATCGACAAGGAGACGGTCGACTTTGTCCCCAATTATGACGGCAAGGAAAAGGAACCGACGGCATTGCCTACGCGGATTCCCAATCTGCTGATCAACGGATCGTCAGGTATTGCCGTGGGCATGGCGACCAATATTCCGCCGCACAACCTGCGCGAGGTGGTCGATGCCTGCCAGGCGCTGCTCGCCAACCCGGACCTGTCGATTGATGAGCTGATGGAAATTATTCCCGCGCCGGATTTTCCGACCGCAGGGATCATCTACGGCGTGCAGGGAATACGCGAGGGTTACCGGACTGGTCGCGGCCGCGCAGTGCTGCGGGGGCGCACCCATTTCGAGGATATCGACAAGGGCAACCGGCAGTCCATCATCGTTGATGAGCTGCCCTACCAGGTCAACAAGAAAACCTTGCTGGAGCGCATCGCCGAACTGGTGATCGACAAGCGTATTGAAGGCATCACCCATGTGCAGGACGAGTCGGACAAGTCCGGCATGCGCGTGGTGATCGAGCTGCGGCGCGGCGAGATGCCGGAAGTGGTGCTGAACAACCTTTATAAACTCACACAGCTGCAGGACACCTTCGGCATCAATATGGTCGCGCTGATCGACGGACAGCCGCGCCTGCTCAATTTGAAGGAGATGCTGGACGCGTTTCTCGCCCACCGGCGTGAGGTCATTACCCGCAGAACTGTTTATGACCTTCGCAAGGCGAGGGAGCGCGCACATATTCAGGAGGGCCTGGCGGTAGCGCTCTCCAATGTCGACCCGATCATCGAGCTCATTAAACGCTCGCAGACCCCCGCCGAGGCCAAAGTCGGGCTGATGGCGACAGCCTGGCCGTCTTCTGTGGTTGCAGAGATGCTGAGCCGCGCCGGCAGCGACGCTTCCAGGCCTGTAGGCATCGAGGGGCTGTTCGGTCTGGAGGCCGGTGGTTACCGCTTATCCGGCACGCAGGCGCAGGCCATTCTCGAGATGCGCCTGCAACGCCTTACCGGCCTTGAGCAGGACAAGATTGTCGCCGAGTACAAGGAGTTTCTGGAAAAGATCAGCGACTATATGGACATCCTCGCGCGGCCGGAGCGCATCACCGGCATTATCGGTGAGGAGTTGGCGCAGGTCAGGGATCAATACGGCGATGCGCGGCGCAGCGAAATCGTGCTGCAGACAGAAGATCTCTCCATGGAGGATCTGATCACGCCGGAAGATGTGGTGGTGACCTTCTCGCACACGGGCTACGTCAAGGCCCAGCCATTGGCAGACTATCGCGCACAGCGCCGTGGCGGCAGGGGCAAACAGGCGGCGACGACCAAGGAAGACGATTTCATCGAAAATCTCTTCATCGCCAACACCCACGACACAATCCTGTGCTTTTCCTCGCTTGGCAAGGTGTATTGGCTCAAGGTCTACCAGGTGCCCCAGGGCACGCGCACCAGCCGTGGCAAGCCGATCATCAATCTTTTCCCGCTGATTGAAAACGAAAAAATAAACGCAGTGCTGCCTATCAAGGAATATGACGACAATCATTTCATTTTCCTCGCCACTTCGATGGGAACTGTCAAAAAAACGCCACTGAGCGCGTTCTCCAACCAGCGTGCCGCCGGGATCATTGCGGTGGAACTGGATGAAGGTGATTTCCTGATTGGTGCGGCGATCACCGATGGTCGGCATGATGTGATGCTGTTTTCCGATGCCGGCAAGGCGGTGCGCTTTGAAGAGGATGATGTGCGGCCCGTGGGTCGCACGGCCCGTGGCGTGCGCGGCATGATGCTCGACGAGGGGCAGCAGGTGATTGCCATGCTGGTTGCCGGTGACGAAAGTGAAAGCGTGCTGACTGCCACCGAGAATGGTTTCGGCAAGCGTACCTCCATCGCCGAATACACGCGACATGGACGCGGCACCAAGGGCATGATCGCCATCCAGACTTCGGAACGTAATGGCAAATTGGTCGCCGCGGCGCTGGTGACTCCCAAGGACGAATTGATGCTGATATCAACCGCCGGTGTGCTGATCCGCACCAGGGCCGCAGACATCAGTGAAATGGGACGGGCTACGCAGGGCGTGACCCTCATCGCCCTTGATGAAGGCACGCTCCTGGCCGGTATCGAGAAAATCGGTGAAACCGAAGATGACGGTAACGGTAACGGTAACGGTAACGGGCATGCCGTCGCTGAGCTCAGAGACACGGATGAGGTGTCTGGGAAGAATGAGGAGAGCGGCGATCCGGCGCCGAAATCACCGGATGGCAAACCAGAGGACTGATTCTGACCATGGCAAGGATATTCAACTTCAGTGCGGGCCCAGCAGTGCTTCCAGAGGAAGTGCTTGCCCAGGCCTCTTCGGAAATGCTCGATTGGCACGGCGCCGGGATGTCGGTGATGGAAATGAGCCATCGCGGCAAGGAATTCATCAGCATTTGCGATCAGGCCGAGGCTGATCTGCGTGAACTCCTGGCCGTGCCCAGGGAGTACAAGGTCTTGTTTCTGCAAGGCGGGGCGACACTGCAGTTCGGCGTGCTGCCGATGAACCTGCTGCGCGGCAGAAACTCAGCGGACTATTTCAACACCGGGGAGTGGTCGAAAAAAGCCATCAAGGAGGCCAAGGCATTCTGTAATGTCAATGTGGCGGCGAGCTCCGAGGACGCGAAATTCAGCTACGCGCCGGACGCTTCGCTGATCAAGCTGGATCCGCAGGCGGCCTACGTTCATTACACTTCCAACGAGACTATTGGCGGCGTCGAATACCACTGGGTCCCGGATACCGGCAGCGTTCCGCTGGTGGCGGACATGTCCTCCCACATCCTGTCGCGCCCGGTCGATGTCAGGCGTTTTGGTCTTATCTATGCGGGAGCACAGAAAAATATCGGGCCCGCCGGCCTCACCATACTTCTGGTGCGCGAGGACCTCCTGGGCGGGGCCGCCCCAGGCACGCCAAGCATGCTCGATTACAAGGTGCACGCGGAGGCGGGTTCAATGTCGAACACGCCGCCAACTTACGCGATATATATTGCGGGGCTGGTATTTCAGTGGATCAAGCGCCAGGGTGGAATCGCCGAGATGGAGCGTCGCGCCATGGAGCGTTCCGGAATGCTCTACAGCTTTCTTGATGCCAGCAGCTTCTACGCCAATCCGGTGCGAAAGCAGGATCGTTCCCGCATGAATGTTCCATTTACACTCGCGGACAGCAAGCTAGACGAGGCGTTTCTTGCCGGCGCGAAGCAACAGGGAATGGTGGAACTCAAAGGGCATCGCTCGGTAGGCGGCATGCGCGCTTCAATATACAACGCGATACCTGTTGAGGCCGTGCATTGCCTCATCGCCTATATGCGCGATTTCGAGGCGAAGCACGCCTGACATCCGCAGGATCACTTGAGACATTGGCCGCTGCACGCGAGGCATACGGCGATAAACGTACCCAGGAAAATTGATGACTACCAAAAAGACGCAGATTCTAGTTCTAAACCAGATTTCCCCATTGGGACTGAAGCGTTTTCCTCAGGAAAGCTATCTCCTCGCCAAGGATGTCACCACGCCTGAGGCTATTCTGGTGCGCTCGCACAATATGCATTCCATGGAGATTGCGGAGTCGGTCAAGGCGATTGGTCGCGCCGGCGCCGGCACCAACAATATTCCGGTAAAGCAGATGTCCGCCCGTGGCGTGCCGGTATTCAATGCGCCCGGGGCCAATGCCAATGCGGTCAAGGAACTGGTGCTTGCCGGCATGTTGATTTCCTCGCGAAATCTTTATTCAGCGACGCGATTTGTCGATTCCCTGCCGGCCTCGGGAGATGATGCGGCCCTCGCCAAACTGGTCGAGGACGGCAAGAAGGATTTTGCGGGATTCGAATTGCAGCACCACACCCTGGGCGTGATCGGCCTCGGAAAAATCGGCAGTCTGATCGCCGATGCGGCCATCCGCCTTGGAATGAACGTGCTGGGCTACGATCCGGAGATCACGGTAGAGGCGGCCTGGAGCCTGCCGGCGCAGGTGAAAAAAGCGCAATCGGTGGAGGAGGTCCTCAAAGCCAGCCATTTCATTACGGTGCATGTTCCACTGGTGGATGCGACGCGACATCTCATCAACGCAAAGAACCTCGAGCTGGCCAGGACGGGGGCGGTGTTGCTGAATTTTTCGCGGGAAGAGGTGGTTGATGTCAAAGCGGTTGTTGTCGCACTGAAGTCCCACAAGCTGAAAAACTATGTGACAGACTTTCCGGTGTCAGCGATCACCGGGCAGGCTGGCGTGGTTGCCTTTCCTCACCTGGGGGCATCGACGCGCGAAGCCGAAGATAACTGCGCGATCATGGTGGCCGACCAGGTGCGCGACTACCTGGAAGAGGGCAACATCGCCAATGCGGTGAACTTTCCCAATGTGGTCATGGAGCGTGAATCACCCTATCGGATAGCGCTTGCCAATACCAACGTGCCCAATATGGTGGGGCAGGTTTCCGGAGCCATTGCACAGGCGGGGTTGAATATTCACAATATGATGAATCGCTCCAAGGGAGACATGGCTTATACCCTGGTGGATGTGGACAGCGCCGTTTCCGTGAAAGCCATTGCAGCCATCGCGGCCATCCAGGGCGTACTGATGGTGCGCTATCTGGCCAAGGCCGAGTAAAGCGCACCCGTTGCCGCAGAGGATCGCGGCCCAGGGGACGAGTCGCCGCCGGCAAGTGACAGGCCTGCCGGCATGTCCCCGGCAAACAGCCTTCGCGGTTAAACTTGGCCCCCAACTTCTCAGGACGCAATTCCCGTGTCTGACGATCTTCCACAGCACCGAGCCAACATAGACGCCATTGACCGCAAGCTCGTGCAATTGTTGAACGAGCGGGCTGGGCACGCCCATGCGATTGGCAAGCTGAAGGGTGATAGCCCGGTCTATAACCCGGAACGGGAAGCCGAGGTACTTCGGGCGATCGTTGCCGCTGGCAAGGGGCCATTACCGGCGGAAAGTCTGGTGCGTATTTACGTGGAAATCATGTCGGCGTGCCGGGCGCTGGAGCAGTCGCTGGAAGTTGCCTATCTGGGTCCCGAGGGAACTTTCAGCGAAATGGCGATGAGAAAAAAATTTGGCGCCGCGGTCAAGGGCTTACCCTGCGCCTCCATTGACGAGGTTTTTCGCCGCGCGGAGAGCGGCAACGCGCATTACGCGCTGGTGCCGGTGGAGAATTCGACCGAGGGGGCCATTGGTAGAACCCTGGACTTGCTGCTGAGCACGCCGCTGCGTATTTGCGGAGAAGTGGTGTTGCGTGTGCAGCAGAATTTCATGTCACTGGATGGGAACCTGGCCGGGGTCCACAAGGTCTATTCGCATCCGCAATCCCTGGCGCAGTGCAACAGCTGGCTGTTGCAGAATCTGCCAAAGGCCGAGCGCGTTGCCCTTTCCAGCAACGCCGAAGCCGCCCGCCAGTCGGCTCTGGAACCTGGCACAGGCGCCATAGGTCCGGAGGTGGCCGCGGGCCGCTATGGTCTGACAATCGTGGCCCGTGGCATCGAGGATGACACCCGCAACAAGACGCGCTTCCTCGTGCTGGGCAATCAGGACACGCGTCCCACCGGATGCGACCGCACCTCGCTTGCCATGACCGCGCCCAATCAACCTGGTGCGGTGCACGCGCTTATTGCGCCATTTGCACAACATGGCGTTTCCATGAGTCGCATCGAATCGCGACCGGCACGCACCGGCCAGTGGGAGTATTACTTTTACATTGACCTGGAAGGGCATCAGGCCGAGTCTGCCGTCGCTATGGCGCTGGAGGAGGCGCGCGCGAAGGCACCCTTCATGAAAATATTTGGCTCCTACCCCGCCAGCGATTCCGGTGCGGCCCCTGATTCCAATCCCGTTTCCTGAAACTGATCATGGACATTTGCGAGTTCTCGCCTTCCTACATTCGCGCCATTGCGCCTTACCAGCCCGGCAAACCCATTTCCGAAGTGGCGAGGGAGTACGGGCTGGAGGAAGCGCGCATCATCAAGCTTGCTTCCAATGAGAATCCCATGGGCTTGTCGCCGCTTGCACGCGCCGCCATCGAAAAGGAAATAGCCGAGCTGTCGCGTTATCCCGATGGCAATGCCTTTGACCTCAAGGAGTCCCTGGCGCGTCGCTTCGGGATTGCTTCGTCGGGCGTGGTGATTGGCAACGGATCAAATGATTTGCTGGAAATGCTTGCCGGAGCTTTTCTGGCACCCGGCAGGGCCGCTGTGTACTCGCAGCATGCGTTTGCCGTTTATCCCTTGGCAACACAGGCACGGGGTGCGCAGTCCATAGTGGTCCCGGCCAAGGATTTTGCGCACGACCTGGATGCCATGCTGGCGGCGATCACGCCGGAGACGCGCCTGGTATTCATCGCCAATCCCAACAATCCCACCGGGACCTTTGCATCCGGCGGCGCGGTGGAAATATTTTTGCAGCGGGTACCGCGCGAAGTGGTGGTGGTGCTCGACCAGGCCTATTACGAGTACATACCGGAGGATCGACAATTCGACAGCCTGCTCTTGCTTGCGCGGCATCGCAATCTGGTGATTCTGAGAACTTTTTCCAAGATCTATGGCCTGGCCGGGCTGCGCGTGGGCTTTGGCCTCATGGATCCGGGCATTGCCGATTTGCTCAATCGCGTCCGCCAACCCTTCAATGTGAACAGCCTGGCGCTGGCGGCGGCATGCGCCGCGTTGCAGGATGAGGCTTTTGTGCGCCAGTGCCATGCGGGCAATATCAAGGGCATGCGACAACTGGAGGCGGGATTGTCGAAACTCGGCTTGCCTTACATCCCCTCCAGCGCCAATTTCCTCAGTTTCAAGGTGCCCGGCGCGGGCGGCAAGCCGATGGCAGGGGCGGTGTTCGAGCGCCTGCTGCGTTTGAGCGTCATCGTGCGGCCGCTGGCAGGCTATGAAATGCTCGAACATCTGCGCGTCACCGTGGGCACTCCGGCGGAAAATGAGGCATTTCTCGCGGCGCTGGCGACGGCACTGACGCAGTAATCATGCCGCTAATCGACAAACTGGTGCTGGTCGGCGCAGGCTTGATAGGGGGATCCTTTGCGTTGGCATTGCGCCAGGCCAATGCCGTGGGCAGGATCGTGGGTGTGGGCCGCAGTGCCGCCACCATGGTCGAGGCGCAGCGCTTGGGCATTGTCGATGAGGTAGCCACCGATTTTCAGTGCGCGGCCGACGCGACTCTGGTGATGCTTGCCATGCCCGTAGGCCAGACAGGACGGGTTCTGCGTGCACTGGCGCCCCGCCTGGGGGCTGCCACCGTAGTCACCGACGCGGGCAGCACCAAGAGCGACGTGATTGCCGCCGCGCGTGCGGAACTCGGGCAGACATTCCCGCGATTTGTGCCGGGACATCCGGTGGCTGGCACCGAAAACAGTGGGCCGGACGCAGCTTTTGCAGAATTATTTCGTGGCAAGAATGTGGTGCTTACCCCGCTCGATGAAACTGAAGCGCATGCGCGAGCCCTGGTGCGTGACGCATGGCAGCAGTGCGGAGCCCGAGTATTCGAACTCACGCCCGGCGTACACGACCAGGTTCTCGCCGCAGTCAGCCATCTGCCGCATCTACTGGCATTCGCCTTGGTGGATCAAATTGCAGCAGAGCGTAATGCGGAGCAGCTGTTTTCCTTCGCTGCGGGTGGTTTTCGTGATTTCACGCGCATTGCCTCCAGTCATCCCGAAATGTGGCGCGACATCTGCCTTGCCAACCGCGAAGCGCTGTTGGTGGAATTATCCAAATACGAAAATGTTCTTGCCGGTTTGCGCAAGTCGCTGGTTGCTGCGGATGGTGCGGCAGTGGAGTCGCTATTCGCCAGGGCGCGCACAGCCCGCAACGACTGGCTGGATCCCAAGTCCGCGAACCGCGGCGCTTCGGCCTGATTGCCGTGCTTGATTATCTGGATATTGCGCCCATCCGCAGCGCTGCGGGTTCGGTTCGCATGCCGGGTTCCAAAAGCATCTCCAACAGGGTGTTGCTGCTTGCAGCACTGGCGGACGGTGAAACCCTGGTGCGGGATCTGCTCGACGCTGACGATACCCGGCACATGCTGGCGGCGCTGCGGGCACTGGGTGTGGTCTGCCAACGGGTCTCGGACAACGAGTATCGCGTTACGGGAGCGGGCGGCCCGTTTCCTGTCAATGCAGTTGAACTGTTCCTGGGGAATGCTGGCACCGCTTTCCGGCCCCTGACCGCGGTGCTGGCGCTGTGCGGGGGGAATTACCGCCTCTCCGGTGTGGCGCGGATGCATGAACGCCCGATCGGGGATCTGGTCGAGGCACTTAAATCCATCGGCGCCAATATTGACTACGCTGGGAATGCAGGCTACCCGCCCCTGGTGATAACCCCGGCCATTGTGACTGGCGGGGCGAGGGCGCGGGTGCGCGGCGATGTTTCCAGCCAGTTTCTCAGTGCATTGCTGATGGCATTGCCTTTGGCACGGGGCGGACGCATCGAAGTCGAGGGGACATTGGTATCCAAACCCTATGTCGAGATGACGCTCAATATGATGGCGCGTTTCGGCATACCGGTTGAGCGCGAGGGCTGGATGGCTTTCCAGGTCCCGGAGAAAAAATATTGCAGTCCGGGTGAGATCTATGTCGAAGGCGATGCTTCTTCAGCCTCGTACTTTCTGGCCGCAGGGGCCATCAGCGGATTGTCCGGCGGCGGACCGGTCCGGGTGGAAGGGGTGGGCAAGGCAAGTATCCAGGGTGATATCCGCTTTGTCGAAATCCTCGAGCAGATGGGCGCAACGGTGCGGATGGGTGATAACTGGATAGAAGCCGGCGCTGGCATCGCCGGACGGTTTCATGCAGTCGATACCGATCTCAATCACATACCCGACGCTGCCATGACGGTTGCCATGCTGGCTCTTTTTGCCGATGGGACGAGTGTGTTACGCAATATCGGCAATTGGCGGGTCAAGGAAACAGACCGTTTGGCCGCGATGGCCACGGAATTGCGCAAGTTGGGTGCCCTCGTCGAGGAGGGCAGTGATTTCCTGCGGATCGAGCCGCCCAGACAGCTTTGCCAGGCAACTATTGACACCTACGACGACCATCGCATGGCGATGTGTTTTTCCCTTGCCGCTTTGGGTGGTGCCGGCGTGCGCATCAGTGATCCAGGCTGCGTAGGGAAGACTTTTCCGGATTATTTTGCCGACCTGGCGCGTATCAGCAAATACTGAAATATGTCCGTCGATATTCCAGTCATTGCGATAGACGGGCCATCGGCATCTGGTAAGGGTAGTGTCGCCCAGGCCTTGGCCGACAGGCTCGGATTTCATTGTCTGGACAGCGGTTCCCTGTACCGCTTGGTGGCGCTGGCAGCAAATCGCGCCGGTCTCTCCTGGGAAGACGATGAGTCCTTGGCGCTGCTGGCACAGGGCCTGCCCGCATCTTTCAAAAATGGATTAATATTTCTTTCAAATAAAGACGTTACAGAGGAAATTAGATCTGAATTCTACTCAACTGGAGCTTCCCGAGTGGCCATTTTGGCAGGCGTTCGAGCAGCATTGCTGGCTCGCCAGCGGGCGTACCGCCAGGTTCCCGGCCTGGTGGCCGAAGGTCGCGACATGGGGAGTGTCGTTTTTCCGGATGCCATGCTCAAGATTTTCTTGACTGCGAGTGCCGAGATACGGGCGGAACGTCGCCTTAAACAGTTGAAACAAAAAGGAATCGCTGCTAAACTGCGCGTCCTTTTGCAGGATCTGCGCGATCGAGATGCACGTGATGCAAGTCGCAGCGTGGCCCCTCTGAGGCCCACCGACGATGCCCATTGGCTGGACACGACAAACCTGAGTCTTGATCAGGCTGTCGATCAAATTTTGCTGTGGTATCAAGGGGGTAGGTGACAAATAATTCCGGTTGCCATAGTGGCCCGGGATATTTGCCGATGACTAACCAACCCCGCCGGATTATTGGCGGGTAATGATGAGACCCACCCATGTCAAGTGTTCTTCCCGCCGAAGCACCCGTAGAAAGTTTTGCCGCCCTGTTTGCAGAAAGCCTGACACGCAAGGAGATGCGCGTCGGGGAAGTGATCACCGCCGAAGTCGTGCGGATTGATACCAACTATGTCGTGGTAAATGCCGGATTGAAGTCCGAGAGCTTTGTTGCTCTCGAAGAATTCAAGAATGATCGCGGTGAACTGGAAGTCAAAGCCGGCGATTTTGTCGCAGTGGCCATCGAGGCCCTGGAGAACGGTTACGGGGAAACGCTGCTGTCCAGGGACAAGGCCAAACGCCTCGCCGCCTGGATGGACCTGGAGACTGCGCTGGAGAACGGCACGCTGGTTGCCGGCACGATCACCGGCAAGGTCAAAGGTGGCCTTACGGTCATGGCGAATGGCATTCGCGCCTTTCTGCCCGGATCGCTGGTCGACATCCGTCCGGTCAAGGACACCACTCCTTATGAAGGCAAGGAGATGGAGTTCAAGGTCATCAAGCTCGACCGCAAGCGCAATAACGTGGTGGTTTCGCGTCGCGCCGTACTGGAGGCCTCGCAGGGCGAAGAGCGCCAGAAACTGCTGGAAACCCTGTCCGAAGGCGCAGTGGTCAAGGGTATTGTCAAGAACATCACCGATTACGGCGCATTCGTGGACCTGGGCGGCATCGACGGGTTGCTGCACATCACCGATCTGGCATGGCGCCGCGTCAAGCATCCCTCTGAAGTGCTTGCAGTGGGCGATGAAATCAATGCCAAGATACTCAAATTTGATACCGAGAAGAACCGCGTTTCCCTCGGCCTGAAGCAGTTGGGCGAAGATCCCTGGGTGGGCTTGGGACGGCGTTATCCCACGGGAACGCGCCTGTTCGGCAAGGTTACCAACCTCACCGACTACGGTTCGTTCGTCGAGGTGGAGTCCGGCATCGAGGGCCTGGTGCACGTTTCCGAAATGGACTGGACCAACAAGAACGTTCATCCCTCCAAGGTGGTGCAGCTTGGCGACGAAGTCGAGGTGATGATTCTCGAAATCGACGAGGGCCGCCGGCGGATTTCGCTGGGCATGAAGCAGTGCATGCCCAATCCCTGGGAAGAGTTTTCGATCAACTTCAAAAAGGGCGACAAGGTCCGCGGCCATATCAAATCGATCACCGATTTCGGGATCTTCATCGGCTTGCCGGGCGCTATCGATGGTCTGGTGCACTTGTCGGATCTGTCCTGGACCCTGGCGGGCGAGGAAGCCGTGCGCAATTTCCGCAAAACCGAGGAAATCGAGACCATGGTGCTGTCGATCGATGTCGAGCGGGAGCGCATTTCCCTGGGTATCAAGCAGCTCGAGGGCGATCCGTACAACAGCTTTGTCGCCACGCACGAGAAAGGCACCCGCGTCGAGGGCACGGTCAAGAGCGTCGATGCCAAGGGCGCCGTCATTACCCTGAGCGCAGAAGTGGAAGGCTATCTGCGTGCTTCTGAAATCACCAGGGACAGAGTCGAGGATGCACGCACGCTGCTCAACGAGGGCGATGTGGTTGACGTTATGATCATCAACGTGGACCGCAAGAACCGCACCATCAATTTGTCGGTGAAGGCGAAAGATGTGGCCGACGAAAGCGAAGCGATGGCGCGTCTGCAGACCGATTCAGCGGCCAGCACGGGCAGCACCAATCTGGGAGCCCTGCTCAAGGCCAAGCTGGATAACAAGAATTCCCAAAGCTGATCGGGAGCGCGCTAATGACCAAGTCCGAACTGATTGCTCGGCTCGCGGCACGTTACCCGCAATTGGTCGCGAAAGATGCTGAATTCGCGGTGAAGATGATTCTCGATGCCATGACCCAAAGTCTGGTGCAGGGACAGCGCATCGAAATCCGCGGATTCGGCAGTTTTGGCCTGAATCACCGGCCCGCACGCGTCGGGCGCAATCCAAAATCCGGCGAAAAAGTGCATGTGCCCGAAAAATTCGTGCCGCATTTCAAGGCGGGTAAGGAACTGCGCGAGCGCGTAGATCAGGAATAGTGGATTACTTCACGCGTATGGGCGGCGGCATCGGCGATGCCGCCGTTTTCACATCGGCACGCCGCGGGGATCTGCCTGAATGAGAATCCTGCGTTATCTGTTCTGGATCCTGCTGGCGGTGCTATTCGTGCTGCTGCTGTTGTTCGCAATCAGGAATACCGCGCCGGTTCAACTACGTTTCTTTTTTGATCAGGGCTGGGATATGCCCCTGATACTTCTTTTGCTGCTTTTCTTTGTCATCGGCGTCGTGCTGGGGCTGCTTGCCTCGCTGGGTCGCATTTTCCGGCAGCGCCGGGAAATCCTGGATCTGCGCAAAGCACTGGCATCCCGCGCTGTTGCGGCGGGACCGGTTGATCCCAGCCGGGCGGGATAATGGAATTTGAATACTGGTGGTTGCTTGGCCTGCCGCTTTTCTTTGGCCTGGGGTGGCTTGCGGCGCGAGTGGACATCAAGCACCTGGTCAGCGAATCGCGAGCCCTGCCGCGCTCCTATTTCCGGGGCTTGAATTTTCTGCTGAATGAACAGCCCGACAAGGCGATCGAGGCGTTTATCGAGGTGGTCCGCATCGACCCGGAAACCATCGAACTGCATTTTGCACTGGGCAGTCTTTTCCGCAGGCGCGGGGAAACCGATCGCGCCATTCGCATGCACAAGAATCTGCTGGATCGCAACGACCTTGCCGAGGAGCAGCGGCTGCACGCGCTGTATGAACTCGGTCAGGACTACCTCAAGGCAGGGCTGCTCGATCGCTCGGAGGAAGTGCTGATGAAACTTCGCGAGTCGCCGCTGCGCCGCGAGGCATTGGGTCTGTTGCTGGAAATCTACCAGCAGGAAAAGGACTGGTCCAAGGCCATTGAAACCGCGCGCTCGATGGAAAGCGATACCGGGGAAAGCCGGCAGAAGGAAATTGCCAATTTCTATTGCGAACTGGCGGCGCTTGACGGAACCCATTCGCGTACTGCAGATGCGATCATCAATCTGGAGAGCGCGCTGCTGGCCAACCGAAAATGCGTGCGGGCCAGCATACAACTGGGCGACTTGCACGTGCAGGCCGGCGATCACGCAGAGGCGATCGCTGCCTGGAAACGTATCGAACAGCAGCAACCGGCCTATGTGGCGCTGGTGGCCAAGCGAATGCTGGACAGCCATCGCGTCCTTGGACGCGAGGATGAAGGGCTGACGCTTTTAACCGGCTATCTGGCGCAGTACGCCTCGCTTGACCTGCTCGACGTGGTGTTCCAGTCCACGCTGGAGCTTCGCGATGCGGAAGCTGCCTATCTTCTTGTCAAGGAAGAACTGCGCCGCAATCCGACACTGCTCGGCCTGGACAAGCTGCTTGAGGCGCAGATCCGGGTGGCGCCTGAGGAGCGGCGCCATGACCTGGAACTGGTGAAGAATCTGGTGCACGGTCATACCCGGCGCCTGGCCCGATACCGCTGCGTAAGCTGCGGCTTCAAGGCGCGGCAGTTTTACTGGCGCTGTCCGGCCTGCAGCGGATGGGAAACCTATCCGCCCAAACGTACCGAGGAATACGATCTTGAACCCTAGCGGCGTAGCAGGTGGCGCCCAAAGTTTCATAAACCCATTCGAAAAGAAGGAAGTCGCGGCGTGAAATTGACGATGATAGGTGCGGGCTATGTGGGCCTGGTGACCGGTGCCTGCTTTGCCGAGGTTGGCAACGACGTGCTGTGCTTCGATCTTGATGCAGAAAAGATTCGCGTCCTGGAAAGTGGCGGCGTTCCCATTTATGAGCCCGGGTTGCAGGCGATGATAGAGCGCAACCGTACTGCCGGGCGCTTGCAGTTTACCGGTGATGTCCGGCGTGCGGCTGCATTCGCGCAGGTGCAGTTCATTGCCGTGGGTACGCCGCCGGATGAAGATGGGTCGGCAGACCTCAAATACGTCCTGGCTGCGGCCCGGGGTATAGCTGAGCATATGGATGACTACCGCCTGGTGGTCAACAAGTCCACCGTGCCGGTGGGCACTGCTGATAAGGTTCGCGCAGTACTCGGGGAAACCCTGCGAGGCCGCAACAGCGAGCTGCCCTTCAGCGTGGTTTCCAACCCCGAGTTCATCAAGGAAGGCGCTGCGATCGAGGATTTCATGCGCCCTGACCGCATTGTCATCGGCAGCGAAGAGGAGGGCGCCACGCAGATCATGCGCACCCTGTATGCGCCCTTCCAGCGCAATCACGAGCGCATGCTTTTCATGGATGTGCGCTCTGCCGAGCTCACCAAGTACGCGGCCAATGCGATGCTGGCCACGCGCATTTCGTTCATGAACGAGCTGGCGAATCTCGCCGAGAAACTGGGCGCAGATATCGAGCAGGTGCGCCTCGGGATCGGATCGGATCCGCGCATTGGCTACGGCTTTCTCTATGCAGGAGCCGGTTATGGCGGCTCATGCTTTCCAAAGGACGTGCAGGCCTTGATGCGCACGGCGCGGGACGCGGGTGCCACACATCGAATCCTTGACGCGGTGGAAGCGGTCAACGATGCACAGAAAAGCGTATTGGCCGGAAAGATACGAACGCGCATCGGCGGGGAACTGAAGGGAGCGCGCATCGCTCTCTGGGGATTGGCCTTCAAGCCGAATACCGACGATATGCGCGAGGCGCCAAGCCGGGTCCTGATTGACGAATTGATCGAATCCGGTGCCAGGGTCTGCGCCTATGATCCGGTGGCGATGCCGGAGGCGCAACGCCTATTCGGTGCGGGCATGCCTGGCCTGTCGTTCGCCGATTCGCCGATGGCAGCGCTGGAAGGCGCCGACGCGCTGGCAATAGTCACCGAATGGAAAGAATTTCGCAGCCCGGATTTTTCGCGGATTCGCGAATGCCTGAAGCTGCCATTGATATTTGACGGCCGCAATCTGTACGACCCGGCGGAGGTCAGGCGCCACGGGCTGGAGTACCATGCGATCGGTCGAAAATAGCGGAATTATCCTAAAAACCGCAGTTGCCATAGGAGGAGATCGTGGAAAGCCGCGTCGGTTCTGGATCTCCGGCCAATTGACTCAAATGCGGAGCAGTTCCTTTTAGTCTCTAACGATTTATATCGTTGCATTTTTTGAGAAGAATTCAGTGCACCCCGGCCATGGCAGGGACGATGTTGAATCGGGTAATTGAACAGGCGGCAGCGATGGCGCTGCGGCCCAAACGAGTCAGGTAGTAGCGATAGGTATGAGCCACTTTTTTGATCAATCCGAGCAAGCGCAAGCGGGTCAACTGCCGCGACAGTGCCGAGGGTGTCAGGGGAACATGCCGGGCCAAGTCGGCGCGCCTGCAACCATGAATGTTGAATTCGCCGTGCTGCAATGCTTTGAGCAACATTTGCTCGGCTTGGTTGAAGAAGTTCAATCCCTTCACGCTTTGCTCCCCCACGGGAATTTTGGGTTGGCTCAGCCGCTGCAAATCCCGCTCGCCAGCACTGGTGTCGTCAAGACTGCCAAGAAACGCCAGGTAGCGCTGGTTACAGCCGAGCAATATCTCGCG
>JBCKLP010000036.1:0-17159 GCA_038903735.1 Burkholderiales bacterium
CCCAGGAGCGATTCGCTCCGGTAGACCCGGACACGTTCGCCGCGCGTTTCCGCAATCACGCCCTGGTTGGGCCTACCCACCCCAACGGCTTCCACATTGCCATGATCTGCCGTCAGGTAAATTGCGAAACCCTTGCCAAGCAGCATAGCGAACAGTCGGTCGACAAATCCAGTCTCCAGCCAATTTGCAATCCACAAGGCCACGTCTCTTTTTGAACGCTCCTTGTGGATGCGCTCATCGACTTCATCAATGACCAGACCCAGCACCTTTGGGCGACGATCGGCCAAATCTGCATCTAACGCATTCAATTGGTCAACGTGGCGCAGCGCCCTGCGATACATCACCTCATTGGGGTTGACGCCTTCGTTCTGCCAAAAGGTCTTCCACAAGGACTCCTCCTTGTCGGTCCGATCAATCGAGTCGTCGAATTCGCGCGGTTTGAGACCCGAAAATATCGCCTGGCGCGATACCGAGGTCACTGTAGGCAGCCAGGCGAAGGACGTTCCCTCCTCAAAGGCAAATCGCTTGGTACTTGCCAGCAATCTTTCCCGGATCTGCACCCACTGGTCAAACGCGAGGCCATCAAAGACCAATAAGGCCACTTTCTCCTCACCGGCGGCTCGCCGGTGGCGCAAGAAACGCGGTATATGGTGAACCATCACCGGTCCTTTGGTAACCGGCTGGAGGATCAAGTCGGCATAGTGCTTGGCGGCCACCCAGGCCTGCAAGCGTTGGTCAGACTGCGAATGCAGGTTATTGAGCGCTGCACGAATCGCCGCATGCTGCTCGCTGCCCTCAACGCCTGGCAAACCATGGGCACGGGCCAGGATCTCGCCGTAGCGCCTGGCAAATTCGCCCCAGTCCTTGTACGACGAGAACTCGCCGGGAAGCGAGTCGATCAACCCATTGATGCCCTTGAGCACGAAGCTTTGCACCGCGGCTGGATCTAAAGCAATCCCGGCCTTGATCCAACCCGGCAAGGACGCCGGAAACTTTTTGACGGCCCATGGATGCAGCGTTCCGTCCAAAAACATCGAATCGACCAGGACCTGCAAGTCTGAGTGGTCAAATGGAATGGCGACCTTCGCCAAGTATTCGGTCACAGATGGATCAGCCATGCGGGAGCCCTCCAGCCCCAGCCCCGACAGGTAGCGATACCAGGCATCCTGAACGACCCTCAGCAACGAACTTTTCGAGGAAAGCCATGTGGAGACTGGCTGATCTGCGAATAGACCCTTGCCTTGCAGGATGCCGGCCGCGTGCCTGGCGAAAACCGTTGGCAGGGCGCGATTGGCGAAATGCATGCGTAACATTTCGCGCCAGAAATCAACGGGCGTGCGAATTGATCGTGGCGTGAGCTGATAGACATGTTCGAGGATAAAGTCCTTCGACTCGTTCTCACCGCGAACCGTTTGAAGCTCTGCCTCGTGCGCATCGAGCAAGGTAGCCAGGTGCTCCGCTTCTACTTGCTTGACCGCGCTGTAGGCGAGCCGCGGGAAGAGCTCTGCCAGACTGAGCCGCACCAGACGGCCGTGGTGCACCATGTCCCAGGGCAGAACGTCCGGATCAGAACCGCGCAAGTGAAGCACCAGCGATGGCGCAGGCCCCGCTTCACCGCGATCCCATGCGCCCCGGTAGCGCTCCTCAAACTCTGCGCGGAAGGCGAATGGGTCTTCGTAGGGCATCACTTCAAAGCCGCGAGCACGCAGCGCGGACAGAATCTTCTCGTCGAGCAAGACGGCATCCGGGTCGCATGCCACCCACAACCGCGTCAGCTCCGCGGTGAAATGACTGAGGATTCTCGTCGTCCATAAATTCATGCAGCTTGACCTTCCAACACCACATCTGCTCCGATGCGCACCATCATCACGGCATTCAAATCGGGCGCGCAGATTTCAATCTCATCCAGTACTGCCAGGCGTGCCTCGTGCTCTTGTTGCAAGCGCTTGCGTCGGTGCGCCCGTACGGCGGGCAAGCCAATGCGGCCAATTGCCTGGCTCCGGGCTTCAAAGGCATAGCTTGCCCGCTGGCGCTCTTCCTTCAGGCGGCTGCGATGCTCGTCCAGCAGTTCGGTAAAAATCCGCTCTCCCTGCGTTCGAGCCGCTAGATGTGAGGTCTCAAACCACCTGGCCGAATCTTCAGCACCGCTCACCGCGTGCACATTAACGATTTCCGTCAACAGCAGGTCCCACACTCTATTGGCTGTTGGCACGAAGCTGCGGCCATCCTCGGTCACAAACACGGGCAAAAAGCGTTTTCGGCTGACTTCTTTTGCAGCCAGGCTGATTTCCCATAGCGACCAAATGCCACGTATCGAGTCAGGCAAACCCGTCACGCGAATCACCGCCAAGGGTTGCCCGGCGACAAAGCGCGGCAGCTCGCTGATGACAGCCCGTGCCCGAGGGTCTTCCAGCGTCACCCAATCGAGTTCCGGGTTTTCGTCCGCCGTTCGAGCGTCGAAGCATGCCTGCGCCGATTCACTGCCGTCCGCCCACTTCACACGCCATGCTTTCCCAATCCTGGTCGCGCTGGTACCCAACTGCGCCCCGCGCACAGCCAAGCCGCTGGTTATCGCGCGTTCCAGCCAGAACTGTGCAGGGTGGTCTCGCCACTTGCGTGCGTCGTCAGCGTCCAGATCGTGCGGCTCAGACAGCAGCTCGCTACGGCTCGAAGACTCGGCCAGGGTGGACCGCAAATACGACACCACGGCGTCACACTCTTTCTCGATGGAATCCGGGTTATTGAGTCCGTGGATAAACAGTTCGTCGAACAGCGGGTCGACTTCCACCGAGTCCATGACGTCGGATGCCTTGTCAACACCGAATTCCCGCGCGATGACTTCGAGCTTTTCCTCCAGCACCTCGCGCACCCGGTGTTCCACGGTGTCTTCAAGAACGAAATTGACAGCGCGCACTACTTGATGCTGGCCGATACGGTCCACCCGGCCAATGCGCTGCTCGATGCGCATCGGGTTCCACGGCATGTCGAAGTTGACGACGACGTGGCAAAACTGCAGGTTCAAACCTTCACCGCCGGCATCCGTCGAGATCAGAACGCGTACATCCCTGGAAAATACCTGCTGCGCCCTTGAGCGTGTCTCCAGATCCATGCTGCCGTTGAGCGTGGCCACCGAGAAGCCACGGCTCTGCAGGTAGTCGGCCAGCATCGCCTGGGTGGGCACGAATTCGGTGAAGATCAGCACCTTCAACGCCGGAGCGTTTTCTTCCTGCTGCAGCTTGTAGACGAGCTCCAGCAGTGCCTCGGCCTTGGCATCCGGCCCGAGCTTTCCGTCTCACGTGCCAGCGCCAGCAGGGCATCAACCTCGGACTTTTCCAGTTCCCACCCACTCGTTTGGATCGCCAGATCCACCTGGGACTGCCCATCCAGATCGGCCCACTCGTCGGGGCTGGTATTCTCGAACAGGTTGCCTTGGGGTTGTGCCACTTCCAGCACGGCCTGGCGCTTTTCCAGGGTGGTTCGGATCGCTGCGGTGCTGGAGGTAACCAGCCGTTGCATCAGAATCATCAAGAAGCCGATGTGGCGCTGCTTGGAGGCCATCGCCTGGTTGTAGCCGTGGCGAACGTAGTCGGTCACAGACTCGTACAGGCGACGCAGCGCGCTGTGGCGCGCCTGCCAGGCCACTGCCTGCAAACGGGTGACCCGGGGCTTGAAAAGCGGCTGCCCTTCGGCGTTGATCGACACGCGCTTCTCTGTGCGGATAACGAAGGGGCGCACCCGCTCCCGGCTGATGCTGCCCTCGTCCGGAAACGCCTCCCGGTCCAGCAACTGCATCAAGCGCATGAACTGGTCGGTCTTGCCCTGGTGTGGCGTGGCCGACAGCAGCAGCAAGTAGGGCGATGCTTCGGCCAGCGCAGCGCCAAGCTTGTAGCGGGCTACCTGCTCGGTGCTGCCGCCCATGCGATGGGCCTCGTCGATGATGACCAGATCCCACGAGGCCGAGATCAGATCCTCGAAGCGATCGCGGTTGTAGGTGTTCAGTTGTTCCAGGCTCCAGCCGCGCCGGGCCTCCAGCGGCTTGACCGAGTCCATGGAGCAAATCACCTGGTCGTGCATGCGCCACAGGTTGTCTTCATCGCCCGCGGCGGCGCTTCGCCACTGGCGAAAGGCCGCCAACTCTGAAGGCTCGATGAATTGGAAATTCTCACCGAAATGCAGCCGCATCTCGGCCTGCCATTGGCGCACCAGCCCCTTGGGCGCCACCACCAAAATTCTCTTTATGCGGCCGCGCAATTTCAACTCGCGCAACACCAGCCCGGCTTCGATGGTTTTGCCCAGCCCCACCTCATCGGCCAGCAAGTAGCGGATGCGGTCGCGGCTGATGGCGCGATTCAGCGCATAGAGCTGGTGCGGAAGTGGGACCACGCTGGACTGGATCGGCGCCAGCAGCAGCTTGTCTTCCAGCGCGTCCAGCAGCTTGGCCGCCGCCGTGGTGTGCAGAATCTGCTCCACGGTCGGACGGATGCTGGCCAGCGGCGCCAGATCCGACGCCCGGGCACGCACCACAGCGTCCTTGGCCGGCAGCCAGACGCGATAGGCGGTTTCGCCCCACACGTCCTGACGCTCGATCACCCGGCAGGGCGATGCCTGCCGGGTGAACCAGCACCAGCCGCCAACCGTGAAGTTGCTCGCGGACTGCATCATTCGCCGACCTCATTGCGCAGTGCTTTGCCCTGATCGGTCAGCCGGTAGCGCTGCTTGCTACTTTGTGGCTTGTCGGGAATGGTCATTTCAATCACGCCCCCGCTGATTCCGGCCTGCTGGTAGTGTTCGCGAAAATGCTTTTCATCCTTGAGCCCAAGCCCGGTCATGATTTCACCTCGGCTCATCGCGCCCGTGATAATGGCCAGCATCCGTAGCACTTCGGGGGTGACTTCGGGGGTGACTTCGGGGGTGAGATGTTCCCCACTTGGTCCCGACTTGTTCAGTGTCTCTGTCCCAACTTGTGCAGGGACTTGTTCAGTCTCCTGTGCAAAGCGCTGCCGAATCGCATCCCGCAGTTGGAACTGGGTTTTGCTTAGCGGCTCAAGCAGTTGCTGGCGCACCAGATGGTCGGCCACTGCCCGGGCTTGCTGGGTAGTGCTGATGCCGAGGCTGCGGATCGCCGTCAGACTGAGGGGCTCACCTGCCGGCAGCAACAGCGCCAAGGCCAGCGCATCGGCCTGTTGAGGCGTCAAGTGGGTGCCCAGGGCTTGGCGGAAGCGGCGCATGGCATCGGTCACCAGCGGCTCGTTGATCAACACCAACTCAAACTCTTTTCTGGCCTTGTCGTTGGTGAGCTGCGGCGGCACACGCCCCAGTTCGTGCCAGTTACGGAAGATGGCGCGAATACCGGTGCCCGCCTGGTCCGACAGGCCAATACGGCGAAACGCCTTCACAATGGCCGGGTTGCGCACTTCCTTTTCGGTGGGGTCCAGCAGTTCGGCTTCTGTGGCGAAGGCATCGCCCGGGTTCCAGAACACCGTGCGATCGGCAAAGAGTTTGATCGATGCCTTACGCCCGTGGTCGCCGTAATCCTGGTGGATCAGCAAGTTGATGGCCGCTTCACGAAAAGCCACGTAGTCGGGCGGATCATCGTTGCGGCGCAGGGTGGTCGGGTCGAGTGAGAACGGGTGCTCGGCAACGCGCATATACCGCGACACCAACCCCTGCCAGGTCTGAAAAATGTTCTCTTCAAACACATAGCGGTCGTGCCAGCGCTGCTCGGCCGACCATTGATCAAAGGCGGTATCAATGCGCTGATAGTCCAGCACCGGCCGGGGCAAGATCTGGCGTACATAGCGGGCGATACCAAACAACAAGATTGCGGCGCGGGTGGGCAAAACCTTGCCATCCCGCTCGACAACAAAATTCCAGTTCAGCAAGAACGCTATCGGATCGGCGATCTCGACATGCTCCGGGTTGCGCCTTGCAAACTGCGCCTGATACCACTTGAGCGTTGCCATATCAAAGCACTGATCAACCGGAATGTCGGTCAAGGCAACACCGTCGTAACGATCCTGCGCGGCATCGCGCAGAAATCGCTCCAGCTCACTTTGGGTAAATTGTTCGTCGCCCGCGCCGCGACGAAGGTAACTCTGACGCGGGTCGCCCTTGAGATAGACCGGCTTCTCCGAGCGAGAAGACTCCGGCACGTGGAACGCAAACACATGCTTGCCATCGATTTCGAAGCGATGCGCTGCCACCGTGATAACCCGGTTCAGCTTCTGCCCGCCACGCAGCACCGCCAGAAAATCATTCTGGACCTTGTCGGGTTTCTCGACGCCGGTCACTTCCAGTTGACCATCCACTTCGCTGACACCAAATACCAACCAGCCGCCCGCCGTATTGGCAAAGGCCGACACCGTCTTGTAAGCATCCTCAGGGATGCCGCGCTGCGCCCGCTTGCACTCGAAGTCGTTCCATTCGATGCCATCCAGCCGTGCCAGCAATTCGTCCTGGTTCATGTTTTCACTCCCGCCCGGCGCATCAGGCACCCGCCTCGGTACGGGTCAGCGCCAGGTCATACAAGGTGAGCAGCTTTTCGTCCTCTTGCAGCGTCTCCTCAGGCAGCTTGTTGGCGACGCTGATGATCGTGCCGTAGTCCTTGTTGGCCCATGCCCAACGGAAGCCGGTGCGCAGCACCTCCAGCCGAGATTCCTTGATCTTGCGGCCCGTGAATGCCTTGTAGGTTTCGAACTCCTTGAGAAGCGTTTTCTCGCGCTTCTTCTCCAAGTCCTGAGCCTTGTTCGGATCGGGCACGTACCAGCGGTCCTTGGCTTTGGCCATCAGCGCAGGGTTGCTCTTGTCGAGGCTGCGCAGATCCTTGTGGTTGGTTGAGAGGTAGCTGTGGATCTGGCTTGGCAAATCGCCGGAGCCGTCGTACCGCAGGAAGTTGTCGTCCAGCAATTCATCCAACTCCGGGATGAGTTCACCCTTCTTCCTGGCGGACCCAATTTGCGGAATGTATTCGTGAGCGACCTCGGCTCTTGTGGAGGGTCGCCTCAGGAGGAAGCTGGTCAACCAGTCAATGGCACTTCTCTCGTCCGAAACAAACAAATCCGCTTGCTTAACTTGCGGAATTCGGGATCGCGCCTTCTCGTACTCGACCGCCTGATCTGATAAAAAGGTCATTCCATCAATCAACTTGAAGCGTACGGCCAGTTCCGCGATGAAATCAGGGCTGGAGAATGGAACCATTGCGCCATGACGGATGAACCACGCATCAAGGCGATCCTTGATTCGGCGTGAGTCACGCTCAATGTTGAAGACCAACTCGGGAAAATCGCCACCCGTCACCTTTACCACGGGCAATTGCTTGAGATGTGTCTGAACAAAATCCCAAGCAGAGTCAGCAGTTGCACCATTTTCCGTAAAGCGACCTTCCAGCCCACCATTCGGTTTGTACGCTGAGATGACTAGGTCCTGCTTCATGGCGGTAGCTGATGTCACCTGGCGGTAACTGCCTTGCACCTTGTCGAGCGCAGTGACCTCGGCCACGACAAAGCCCGCTTGCTGCAACGCCACTTGGATCGCATTCCAGACAGCCGCCTTGCTGTTCGAGAAGACCACGGTCATCCAACGACCGGGCTTCAGCACGCGGTGGTACTCCGCGAAGCAGCGCTGCATCAGGTGCTGATACTCCGGAAGCGCCTTCTTCTTGAACTTGTCGATGATCGCTTCCGGCTTCGCGTCTGTCGTGACGCGGTGCCAAGACTCAACGAGGAAATTTAAGTCGGCGTAAAAGATATTTTCACCAAAAGGCGGATCGGTAAAAACGTAGTCGATACTGTTATCTCCAACTGGTATTTTGGCTGCTGTGCCTGAGGTGATCGCAGCCCATCCTGTGTTAACTTTAAAGTTGCTAAAAGTTGCGACTAGACGATCCAATTTCCCAGATAGGACATACCACGGTGATACTTCCGATATTTGCGAAGGCACGTAGTAAACGAGTGGCATTGCGCCGTTACTTTGAGAATACCTGTGAGGGCCATACCGATTTTGGACATTCAAACTTGTGATTGCTTGTTCAACGAAAAACTGTAGTGCTAAGCGAATTCTGCTATCGGGTTGTGCTTTCGCTTTCCGCCAAAGAGAGCAAAGTGATATTCCGGCACGATGAAGAAACATGTGGTGAACATGCGAGAATCCTTTTGGATCTATACGTGATCCGTGATACATCTTCTCTATGGGGAAGCGTTCGGTTGGCATTTCTGGAGGCAACGGAAGCTCATCAATCCTGGCTAGGATCAACAAGTCGTTCTGATCCGGCTGTTTTTCATAACGAGTTCCACCGGCGACGTATGAAATCAGTGACGGTTTGAATTTAACTCGTTTCCACGGCTTTCCTGTGGAAGGGTCTACACGCGACTCTAGTATGCGATCTAGTTTGGCTTTGTTGAGGTCTGCCCCACAATGCGGACACGGAAATGATTCCTTTACGCGTTTAGTGTCGTTGTCCAACGCTTCATCTATGAAATTTACTTCGCCCGCACAGTCCGGACAGGTGAATACTTCGCTCCAAACAGTAAAGTCAATCCGGCCCTCAGTCTTGCCATCTGTGTGGGTCGTTTCGTACATCCAGCCGAGTTCCTGCTCAACTTCCTTGAGCAGTTGCTTCCCTGCCTTTGCAAAGGCTTCCACGTCGAACGGCAGGTTGTAGTTCGCTGCGATGAACGTAGCCGCTGGCGACAAGTCGTTGAGGATGACTCGGCGCGAGCCCCAGTTGGGCGCAGCTTTGCCTTGCTTCTTCCACTCTATTTCCAACTGGTGGCGGTACGCGGCTGGCGCTGATCCGCACCACTGCGCCGCAACACCTGTCATACCCGAGCCACCAAAGCCGTCGAGCACGATGTCGCCCGGCTCGGTGTAGTGCAGGATGGACGGCACAATGGCCAGATGCGGCACCTTGGTGTGATACGAATGCGCCTTGTAGAGCGGGTCAGTCTTGCCGACCGAGACGTCGATCGTTTGCGGCTCTCGGCTGTACTTCATGCTGGGGTCGTAGGGCTTGCCATAGATACGCACGAACTCTTCAAGGAACGGGTTCGGGCATGCGGTGTAGTACGGCGGATCCGACATCGCCAGGATGGCTTCGTCCGTGCCTTGCGGGAATCCTTCGATCTTGCGAAACGCTGGATCTCTCAGCCTCTCGGCTAGCTGTGCCAAAAAGTGCTGGCGCCGTTCCCCATCACTTGAAAACGTTTGCCCTAAGCATTCGACAGGGCCGCGCGAGCGGCTTTCGCCTTGGTATAGATCGTTCATACGGATATATCAGAAGTAGCCATAGCTTCGGCCTTCAGGCCCGAAGGTCGAGCCAACGTTCAAAGATTTGACTTGCCACTCTTGGTGGAGCGGGCTGTTCAGATCAGTTACCTTGGTCACATATGTAAAAGTCTGCCCAACCTTGCGTTTCTCAAAACAGATAACCCTACCTGGGTACTCAAATCCGCCTTTCGCTTTTGTGATCAATCCAAGCCGCCATTTATTTGTCCACTGGTCATAGTCTTGGCCACGATTTGTAAGAGAGCAAACCGATTTGATGTCCTTGTCGTACCAGAGGAACACCTCACCAGTTGACCTCGATTTATCGTCAAAGAACGCAACCAAATCGTCAGTAAACTCAATTTGATTCCGCGACCCGCCAGACATGTCACCTGCCTCAAGCCAAAAATAAGTTGCCGTTTCGATTGACATTGGTTTATCCCTCAGCATTATAAAATGCCGAACAACTCAATATGCAGTGCTATTCGATCACAAAGCGAAGCTTGGTCGAGTCCTTACCCTTGCAACGATCATTCAGGAACGTGTCAAAGCGGCTACGCAACTCATCCGGCTTGGCGGGCGAGCCGCCCTGCAGCAAGGCCTGCTTGAGCTCCTCACTCTTGACACCGATCTTCTCCAGCCCCGACAGCGCTTCCTGCGCCGCGTTGGCGAAATCAGTGGTCATGGGCTCGGGCAGCTTGCGTGAGGCCAGAAACACGTGGACCAGCTTCTTGCTGGCCGCCGGCAGCAGGCCCAGGCTGTCCTGGGTGAACGGGTCTTCCAGGTTCTCCAACAACGTCTGCTGCCAGTTGGCTACCAACTCATCCAAATCTTCGTCCAGTTTGCGCAGGCGGTTGGCGGCCGGAATCAGTTCCATCTGCTCAGCAGACGGCCGGAACTGGCAATGCGGGCAAACCGCCGCCGTCATCAGCGTGGGCTCGTCCAGCGAAGAGCAGCTCTTCAAACCGTTCAGCGACTCTTCAAACGCCGTGAGCTGGCTGGTAGGCATCAGCGACACGCCGGCCAGGATGCGCAGGCCCAACAGGCGGTCGTCCTTGCGCAGCCCATTGCGGGTCTTGTCTTCGGCGACACCCAGCCGCGCCTTGCTGTGGCTGGCAATGTAGGCGGTGATGTAGTCCTTCCTGAGCTGGTTGAGCGTCTGCCGATACTCGGCGGCGTGTTCGGCCGTGCGGTCCTGGCTGAGCTTGGCTGGCAGGGCCTTCCGGGCCACCTCGGCTTGCTTCACCCATGCGTGCCCGGCGGGCAGCACCATTTCGGCCTGGGAAAGGTACGACGCCGTGCCACCCAGCTCCACCACCAATTCGAGCAGGCGCTCGACGGCTGCCAGGATCTCCAGATTCTTCTTCTGGCCTTCGATGTCTTCCTGTGTGACGCGCAGGTTTTTGAGCTTGCCGACGGTGTTGTAGGGCGTCAGCGACTCGGTGAACTTCTTCAGAACGTCCAGCCGGGCGTGCCAATCCTTGGCTTCTTCCTCACGCAGCAGGTTCTGTCCCCAGAAACTGAGCTTGCTTTGCTGCAGGTCGGAGCCCGCCTTGAGCACCCGTGGCACCAGCGCACTTAATTTGTCTTGCAGCTTGATCACCGGTTCGGTGTCGCCCTGGCTGGCCTTTTGCGCCAGGCCGGGCGGCAGCTCGAACAACTCGAACAGGGCGCGCAGCACCGCAAGGTTTATTTCCTTGGGCGCCTCGACATGCTTGAACTGCTTGAGCTCGTCGATTGAGCGTTCCGCAAGCTGCACCAGTTTGCCGGAGTCGATTTTGTCGCCGGTGATCGACAGCACCAGGTCGCCGGAATAGACCAGGCCACTCAGCACGGTGATCAGCAAATCGGGCTCCAGGCGGTATTTGACGGGCGAGAAATACTCAATGTCCGAGGTGCCCGAGAGCAGTTCACTGCGGTTGAGCACCTGGCCGTGGCCCTTGGCTTTGAGCCGGGACAGTACCTCCAGCGCGTAGCGGGACTTCGCCGGATCCACCCGGTCGCCATCGAGCAGTTCCAGGGCATCCAGCACGGCGGCGGCGTCCTTGGTGCGCGTGCCACCGGCGAGTGCGCGCAGTGCATTGCCAACGAGTTGTTTGCGGTTGGCTTCGGTCACCAGTACCGAAAAGGTGGGGTATTCGGGCGAGAGATCGACAAAGCGCTGGCCCAGCACCAGGCCCGAAATGATGTTGACGACATCACGGAAGTTGATGCGCTCGTCCGGGCCCAGGCGTGCACGGTCACGCAGTGAAACGCCCTTGGACCACTCCTGAAGATTCTTCTTCTTGCCCTGGTAGGTGACTTCGAAGGCAGTCATCTGCTTTTCCTGCAGCCACTTGCTCATGGCCCGCAGGAAGTCTTGCGCCTTGGAGAGGTAGATGGCCTTGGCCCCGCCGCTGGCGGTCGATGCCAGATCCAGCGCAGCGGCGTAGGAGGACAGGTGACGCTTGAGATCGTCGTCCAGGCCGGTAAGGCGGAAGAAGACTTCGTCAGAAAGATTTTTGTCGGTGAATTTCGGCTTTTTGAATGGCTGGATGAAGTAGACGTAGAAATCGCGCTCAGGCTGCGCCGTGGGGCGGTCATTTGGCGCCCCAAAGAATAGGTATCCCATGCGTTCGACGCGGCGTTCCTGCCACTCGAGCTGGCATTGCCAGATTTGGAAGCCGGGGTAGCGCAGGTCGTCGCTGCATTCCATCAGTGCCTTGACGGCGCTATAGTAAGCACGATCAAGCGCGTCACGTTCAAGGCTGACTGCACGATTCTCGATCTTTGCGTCGTAATCAACATCCTTTTTCAGGTCGAGGTAATACTGCTCCGTGTCGTTGGCCTTGGAGATGAACTGTCCGTTGACCGTCTTCAATATTTCGCGCATGACAGTCTGCACCATCGACAGCAGGTTTTCTGCAGGCTCGCCTGGCATGTCCTCAACGCCGGGCTGGAACAGGCACAGACCGTCGCGCAATTCCGCGGCGGTCGGTCCAATGGGAATGTGGATGTCGCCGCCCGTGGTCAATCGGTGCACTGCCAGCGCGTTGATGATCCGCAGCGCCATTGCTTTATAGGCCGGTCGCGTAAAGGCTTGCTGCACCCGCGACTCCAATACCTCTGAAACCCGCATGACCTCCTTGATGTTCGGATCAGCACGCAACACCGAGTTGGTCTTGACGGTGTTCCAGAAGCTCTCGTAGCTGATGAAAAGCGGCCGATCGGCAGGAACATCCTGGTCAAGAACGGCCAACATGGCAGCCTCGATTGTCTTGAGTGCACCGCGTTTCTCGGTGAAGTGAATCTGCTCGAAGGTCTTGAGGTAGTCCGGGTGCACCGGGAACAGACGCACGTATTCGTCCATGCGCTCGTTCATCGAACCGTAGAATTTGGCAAACGGTGTGAGGTACTCGCGAATCTTGTTCTGCTGATCCGCGGTTTTCTTGAGCAGGCGCGCTGAGACAACAAAACTCACGTCCTGCCGGTCAATCAGAATCTGCGTAAAGCGCTCGTTGACGCGGCGCATACTGTCGGCGACATGCTGGAAGCGCACGCTGTCGAAAATGGCTTCCTGCACGCCGGCCACGAAGCGGAACTTGAGGTGCTTGGTGACCTCGCCGATCTGGCGGAGGATGGACAGATCTCGCACCAGTTGATGGTCGTGCCGTGACTGCAGGTACTCCAGGAATTCATCGACGACCAGCAGCAGACCGTGGCTTGGAAATTTTTCGCCGAACGCGGCCATCATCTCCTCGAACGATTCCTTGTTGTTCAGCTCCTGGTCCGCTGCAGGGAAGGTGTAGCTGACGCCGAGCTTGTCCAGGAAACGTTCGAGCTGCTGCGTGATGATCTGGCGCAGCGGCATTTCCAAGCCGCCCACCTCGATGCGCAGTACCTTGAAGCGGCCGGCGATCGGGGCGACCGCCTTGGCGACCTTGGGGTGACGAATCATCGGTGCGTAGGCGGCATCCTCCGCCACCAGCGACAGCACCGACATCAAGTGCGACTTGCCGGTGCCGTAATTGCCGACGATCAGCACACCCTTGTGATCAACCGAGTCTTCGAAGCCAAGCTGGGGAACCATGAGCTTGGAGATCCTCTCGGCCATGTCGTCTGATATGACATAGGTCGTCACAAGCTTTTTCGCCTCAGCCGGGCGCCCCGCATCGAGCAGCTGAATGACTGATTCGATCTGCTCGAACTGGATCAGATCTCCGTATTTCATTGGGTTCGCCATGTGTTCGTCTCTTCCCCTGTGCGTCAAATTTCCAGAATGACCAAGCCGTCACGGCTGTATTCGCGATGTTCAGGATGGCTCATGTCGGCATAAATCAGGCGATTGCCCCGCAGCTCGCCCGGCCACACGGCCACGACAAGCATGGAATGGGCCAGTCGCTTGACCAGGTCAAGCGGGTTGATTTGCAGGCTCTTTTCGAACAGCAGCTCAAGGTTGTCGAGCAGCAGCAGGTTGTCGGCGCGCTTACTGTCGGCAATCTCACGCAGCAATTCGCCGGCAGAAAAGCCCCGCTTGTTGTTTGGCGTCGCGGCCAACCGGCGGCCCAGCTCCAGGCCCACATTCAAGGGTTCGATATTGACCTTGGCGCCCAGCTCACGCAGCAACCTGGTTTTGCCGCCGTGGCTTGCGCCCACCAGCAGGACCAGCTTGCTGTTCAGGTCGCCGATTTCCTCGATGAGTCGTTCGAGCGTCGCGATCATTTGTGGCGGCAAGCTTCGAAACACCGGTGTATCGGCAGAGCTGTGAAATTGAATGAATGCGTCGCCATGGTTCACTCGAACAGGCTGGACTGCTTGGCAATGTAGCCGGCTGGCTTTTTCTGCTTTTCGATCACCCCTTCGTCGACGAGACGCTGCAACCACGCCTTGGCTTGCACCTTGGAAACGTCCAGTGTGGCGGCCACTTCGGCATCTTTCATTGGCGTATTCAGCAACTGCCGAATTACCTCTCGAACGGCAGAAAACAGCGTGTCAGAAGGTGGCGCTGGATTGATCGGGATTTCCGTCACCGGCGATGCCTCGCGAACCCCGGGCGAGATGGGCTCGATAGCGGAGGGTCTGTCACTGGAATACAGCGCAAGGCCCGGCTGCGGAGTCGCTATCGGCGTTGGCATGGCCGCGTCGAACACGCCTTCAAAAGCGCTCGTGTCTTGTGGATTCGGCCATGGGATCGCACCTTTACTGCGCAGGGCCTCGAGACCGGCAGACATTTCGCCTGTGGATCGAATGTACACGGGCACGAACTTGAGCTTGTCGAGTTGCTCGATGGCGCCCGCCCAGGTGCCCCCTTTATCAAGATCGGAGCTGACGACCAGGGATGCATCGGCCAACGCATAAATCAGCTTGTTTCGCTGCATGGCGTGACCGACGTTGAACCCAGCGCTCGGGTCATAGGGTGAAATCAGCACCAATTGGCCGTCCAGCAACAGGTTGCGGTGCTCGCGGTTCATGCTTGTCCTTTCCAGACTGTCGGCGAGGACACCACTGACCTTGCCACCGGCTTCAAGCGCACCACGCATGGCCGCCTGGTCGATGCCTTTGGCGCCGCCGGATACAAGCGTTTTTCCAGCCCGGGCCGCCAGGCGACCGATGGCCAATGCGTACTCGATCATCGAATCGTCCACGTGACGGGACCCAACCACGGCAAGCCCACCTGACTCCAGCAAGCCCATGTCGCCGCAGCCATACAGCATTGCAGGAGCGTCTTCCCGCAGCCGCGCCTTAATGCGACGGGGGTACTCGGCATCTGCACGACTGAGCACCCATATGGCGCGCGATTGCCAACGTTCGATGGCTTGGCTCAAGAGGAAGCCACGCCCCAGCAGGCGCTGCAGACGGGATTCTTCAATGACAGGCTGGCAGGCCCGCAGGAGATCCGCCGCATCGGTCGAGATGAGGTCCGCTGGCTGACGCTGAGCCTCCCGCAAGTGGCGGGCGAGGCGTTTGTATTCGCCGGGTGACAGTAGCTCCGACGCCGATGTGCCGCGTCCAGCGATGAGCGGCGCCGTCAGGAGCAGAATCGCCTGGGTGTTGGTGGACAGCGTAGGCGTCATTCGTCGTGGCCCGTTTGAGACAGTGCCATGGGCCAGACTTCGCCGCTTCCGCTTTGGCGCAGCAGCCATCCTGCCACGGTCAGTGTCCAGCGCGAATCCACCATGTCGTCGACCAGGATCACCGGTCCATGGGGAATTGGCTGACCGTTGAGCCCGAGGGAGCCGTCAATGTTGCGTGCCTGCTGTGTACTGTTTGCCATCGTTTTCTGTTCTGGCCTGTCGTCGGTTTTCGCAATGACCCAATGAAATGGCAGATCCAGAGCCGCTGCCAGGCGTTGCGCAAAATTGGGTACCAGATTCGGGTGCCGAAGCGATGGTACGCAAGTTACCCAAATCGGTTTGGGCTGGGGGTTCCATTCGCGAATCATCCTCACGCATGCCGCAACAAGGTCATCGGAAAAATTAGCGTCGCGATACTTGCCTTGGCGAACCAAACCACCCCACCCGGCGTCACCCCATACGCACAAGGCCTTGCCGGGCTGCGCCTGGTGACCCGCCGCAATGAGGCCCTTGACACCATACTGGGGCATCCCACCATCAGGCCACCTCTTGCGGGGCTCGATAGGCAGGCTGGTACGCCGCAGAAATGCGATGGCGTCCCGAACCAGCGCCTCATTCACAGTGATTGGCAGCGGGGCAAGCGCAGGCTCCGTGGCAACACGTGGATCACCGTCGAGCGCGTCGATCAGGAAGCCCATGTGTTTACCAAAGGGCAGGCTGACGTACTCCTGCATTTGCTGATGTTCGGCACGCCGCAGGGCCGTGAGTCGTTCGGCTCGCGCCCAGAACTCCTCGCTCAGCGTGGCCGCAGTGAGCTGCCACTTGGTGCCCTGTTTGGCGATAGGCGCCGGCGCTTCGAGGGAGAGCAGTGCGATCGTCTTGTCAACGCGCCCCTTGCTCAGATTGAGGCGACCGAGCAACTCAGGGACCGACAGTCCTTTTTCTTCAGCTTCAAGCGCACCCAATACCTGTGTAACTTCTTTACGTGTCGGGAAGGCGCTGCGGATAAACCAATCGGTGATGGCCGATTCTTCCAGCCCACTGAGCAGCACACCGTAGGCAGAGTCCAGCGCGCGCCCGGCACGGCCAACTTGCTGGTAGTACGCGACCACTGAACCCGGCATCTGGTAATGGATGACGAACGCCAGATCAGGCTTGTCGTAGCCCATGCCCAAGGCCGTCGTAGCGACCAGCGCTTTGACCTCGTTGTTGAGTAGTGCCTGTTCAAGGGCCTCTCGACGGTCACCCGTTTCGCCTGTGTAAGCCTCAATATTAAAACCCCGGGTCTTGAGCCAGTCCGCGACCTGGTTGGCGTCGCGCACCGTCAGCGTGTAAATGATGCCGTGGCCTTGCAGCGTGGCCAGTTGTTCCGCCAGCCAGGCAAGGCGCTCTGCCTGGCTGGGCAGGCGGATGGTCTGCAAGGAAAGCGAGGCTCGATTCAGGTCTCCGCGTGAGACCTCCAGATTTGGACCAAGCACCCCGGCAAGGTCGTCCATTACGCGATTATTGGCCGTTGCCGTGGTGGCCAGAAGTCGCACATTGGGTGGCAAGGTTCTGACAATCCGTTCCAACAAGCGGTAGTGAGGACGAAAGTCGTGTCCCCAGTCGGAAATACAATGCGCCTCGTCGACCACCAGCATCGAAATCTGCGCGGCGATTCCGGCCAGGACCTGCCTGCTAAAACGCTCGTTCGCGAGGCGCTCAGGCGAGATCAACAGAATGTCGATTTCTCCAGCGGCAAGCCTGGCCTCGACATCGGCCCAATGCTCAGCGTTGTCTGAGTTGATCGTGGCGGCGCGAACTCCCATACGTTCCGCCGCGGCGATCTGATTTCGCATCAGCGCC
>JBCKLP010000037.1:0-16606 GCA_038903735.1 Burkholderiales bacterium
CCACTGTGTTCTCAAGCAAAAGCGCGATGGTCATCGGCCCCACGCCGCCGGGCACAGGCGTAATGCAACCAGCAATGCCAAGCAGCCCCTGATAATCCACGTCGCCGCAAAGCTTTCCGGCATTGGGGCCGTCGGGAATACGGTTAATGCCCACATCAATCACCGCCGCGCCCGGTTTCACCATGTCAGCGGTGATCATCCGCGCTTTGCCTACGGCGGCGACCACCACATCGGCCTGCCGGAGCACGGCGCCCAGGTCAGGGGTTCTGGAATGGCAGATGGTGACGGTGGCGTGCTTTTCCAAGAGCAGCAGGGCCACAGGTTTGCCGACAATATTGCTGCGTCCCACCACCACCGCATGCTTGCCGGCCAGTTCCACGCCGGCATGGGCCAGGAGGCGCATCACGCCGGCGGGCGTGCAGGGCACGAAGCGGGCGTTGCCGGTGGCCAGCAGCCCGGCGTTTTCCGGATGAAAGCCGTCCGCATCTTTTCCGGGTGAGATCGCCTTGATGACGGCGTCAGCAGAAATCTGGCGGGGCAGCGGCAGTTGCACCAGAATGCCGTGCACTGCTGGATCATGGTTGAGCTTGTCCACCAGGGCGAGCAATTCGGCCTGCGTAGTGGCAGCAGGTAGACTGTGCTGGAATGAGGCGATGCCGGCTTCTTCGCAGGCTTTGCTCTTGTTGCGCACATAGACTTGGGAGGCAGAATCTTCGCCCACCAGCACCACCGCCAGGCCGGGCCGCGTCCCTTTTGCTGTGAGTGCCGTGATCCGCGCGCTCAAGCCGGAGCGGATGGAGCGCGCCAGTGCGGCGCCATCAATGATGCGGGTTTCCATTTTGCCTGCCCTGCAAAAAACACCATTATGCGTGATCAGTCCGGGCGGGCTGGGCGGGCTGTCGCCGGGCGGGCTTGCCCGCATTGCTGCCGGACCCTAGAATGCTGCGCAGAGCGAGGAGTCACTTACCTGAACCCTCTGGCAGAACGTGATGACATACCGTCAGGATGCGATTTGCCACGATGCCTGGCGCGTTGTGCCAGCCGTCGAAAGCCACCACGGGAGACGCCATGATTGACAGCAAGATGCAGGAACTGCGTGCGAAGACCAACCCGCTGTTCAACAACCGGAAATTGAAGCTGGGCACCTTCTGCACCAACCTGGACTATGGCTGCGCCATGTCCACCATTGACGGAACCCTGCGCATCAACTGGCCCAATACCCTGGCGCTGGCAAAAATTGCCAACGAGATGGACTTCGAGGCCCTGGTGCCGGTCGGCCGCTGGCGCGGCTTTGGCGGCAAGACCAATTTCAATGGCCCCGGATTTGAAACCTATACCTGGGCCGCTGGCATAGGCGCCTCGGTCGACAAATCCTGCGTGTTCGCCACCTCGCATGTGCCGACGGTGCACCCGGTGATGGCAGCCAAACAGGCGCAGGTGATCGACCACATCACCAATGGCCGCTTCGCCCTGAACATAGTCACTGGCTGGCATCGCTCCGAGATCGAAATGTTCGGCATTCCCCTGCGCGAACACGACGAGCGCTATGACATGGCGGTTGAGTGGCTGGAGATCATCAAACGACTGTGGACCGAAGACGAGGAGTTCGATTACGAGGGGAAATTCTACAAGATTAAAAAAGGCTATCTGATGCCCAAGCCCGTCCAGCAACCGTTTCCCGCGGTGATGAATGCGGGTGGCTCGGAGAAAGGCCGGCACTATTGCGCCAAGCACTGTGATATTGCCTTCGTGGGCCTCGCCTCGCACCGGCTCGAGGATGCCAGGGCACAGGTCGATACTTATCGCAAGCTCGCGCGCGAGCAGTACGGGCGCGAACTGCAGGTCTGGACCAATACCTATGTGGTGCAGGGGGAAACCGAAAAGGAAGCCAAGGATCTACTGCACGAGTACATCGACGAAAAAGGGGATTGGGAGGCGGCGGAGAATCTGGTGGAAACCATGGGCCTCAATGCGCACACCTTCCCGCCTGGAGTGCTACAGGATCTCAAACGCCACTTCGTGGGCGGCTGGGCGGGCTACCCCATTGTCGGCACCCGCGAGCAGATCGTCGAGCAGATGAAAACGCTCTCGGATTATGTCGGCCTTGACGGCATCCTGCTCTCCTGGCCCCGCTACGAGCAGGGCATGCGCGAATTCCAGCAGAAAACCCTGCCACTCGTCATTCAGGCCGGACTGCGCTGATCAAAGCAGCGTGCAGGCGTCCTCGAAGCGGAAGCGCGGGCTGCGTTTCATCACCTTGCTTGCATCGCCGTAGCCCAGGCCGCAGATGAAATTGGACTTGAGCGGCGTGCCGGCGAAAAACTCGGCGTCCACCTTGGCGTTGTTGAAGCCCGACATGGGGCCCGCATCCAGACCCAGCGCGCGCGCAGCCAGCAGCAGATAGGCGCCCTGCAGGGTGCTGTTGCGAAAAGCCGTCTCCAGCGCCAGTGCCTCGCTGCTGGTGAACCAGGGCTTGGCGTCCACATGCGGGAAGAGATACTTCATATGCTCATAGAAATGCGTGTCATAGCCCAGAATGGCCACGACCGGTGCACTCATGGTCTTTTCCATGTTGCCGCTGGACAGGGCGGGCGCCAGGCGTGCCTTGGCGTCCGCCGTCACCAGAAACAGGATGCGCAGCGGCGCGCAGTTGGCGCTGGTCGGGCCCATGATGAGGAGATCGAACAATTGCCGCAACGTCGTCTCCTCGACGGGACGCTGCTGCCAGCCGTTGTGCGAACGCGCCTCGCGGAACAAGAGATCCAATGCGTCCGGATCCAGTTGCTGCACGCGTTTGCGGGCATCGAGAATGGCTTGCTGCGCCTTGCGGTCTAGATCGTCCATGCGTTGTCCATAGGTGGTATGCCGATTCCTGACAAGGGCACCTCTAAAAATTCACATTTCGTCATTCCGGCGAATGCCGGAATCCAGTGTTTTCAAAGGGCTGGACACCGGCCTTCGCCGGTGTGACGAATTTTTAGAGGTGCCCACAATACGATGAAATCGCTTACCTGTGGGGTTTCTCGTCTGATGCCAAAAGCAGGCAATGTCAGTCTTTTGCAGTCTTTTGCAGGTGATTGTTGCAGGTGATTGTTGCAGGTGATTGTTGCAGGTGATTGTTTGCAGGTGATTGTTTGCAGGTGGTGGTCGCGGTTGCGCTATTCGGAAATGAATTTTATAGTGGCAACAGTGCAGAATGGCAATGTGCGCTGTCTGGCGATCCCGGCAGCGCGGCCACGGTCGATTCAATCCCAACGACAAAAATAGCTGGAAACGCTCAAAAAGCGCGCCCGGCAGGAGAATGCAACATGTCTGCAATGCCCGATACTTCGGCCACTACCGATCCGGACTCCCTGGAGACGCGCGAATGGCTGGAAGCGCTCGAAGGCGTCATCGAGCGCGAGGGTCCCGAGCGCGCCCATTTTCTGCTCGAAACCCTGATCGATGCAGCGCGCCGTTCCGGCACCTATCTGCCTTTTTCGGCAACGACGGCTTATCTGAACACGATTCCGCCGCACCTGGAAGAGCGTTCCCCCGGTGATCATGCCATCGAGGAGCGCATCCGCTCATTCACGCGCTGGAATGCGCTTGCCATGGTCGCGAAGGCCAACAAGGGCGACGGCGAGTTGGGCGGGCATATTGCCAGCTTTGCCTCGGTGGGCACGCTGTTCGGTATCGGCTTTAACCATTTCTGGCATGCGCCCAGCGAGGGCCATGGCGGCGATCTGATTTATTTTCAAGGGCACTCGTCGCCGGGAGTTTATGCGCGGGCCTACCTTGAGGGCCGGCTGAGCGAGGAGCAACTGCTCAATTTCCGCCGCGAGGTGGATGGCAAGGGCATATCGTCTTACCCGCATCCGTGGCTGATGCCTGATTTCTGGCAGTTCCCGACCGTATCCATGGGACTGGGCCCGCTGCAGGCGATCTATCAGGCGCGCTTCCTCAAATACCTGCACGGGCGCGGACTGGCCGACACTGCCAATCGCAAGGTCTGGGTATTTTGCGGTGATGGCGAAATGGATGAGCCTGAGTCCCTGGGTGCCATCGGCATGGCGGTGCGCGAGAAGCTCGATAACCTCATCTTCGTGGTCAATTGCAATCTGCAGCGCCTGGACGGCCCGGTGCGCGGCAATGGCAAGATCATCCAGGAACTGGAAGGTGAGTTCCGCGGTTCCGGCTGGAATGTCATCAAGCTGATCTGGGGATCCTACTGGGATCCATTGCTGGCGCGCGACAAGGAAGGCATTCTGCTCAAGATCATGCAGGAAACCGTCGATGGCGAGTACCAGAATTTCAAGGCCAATGACGGCGAGTTCGTGCGCAAGCATTTTTTCGGCAAGCATCCCAAACTGCTGGAGATGGTCTCGCGCATGACTGACGAGGACATCTGGCGCCTGAACCGCGGCGGCCACGACCCGCACAAGATCTATGCCGCCTACGCCGCTGCCGTGAAACACAAGGGGCAGCCGACGGTGATCCTCGCCAAGACCATCAAGGGTTATGGCCTAGGCAAGCAGGGTCAGGCGCAGAATCCGACCCACCAATTGAAAAAGCTCGACATCCAGACCATCCGGGAATTCCGCGACCGCTTCAAGGTGCCGATACCCGATGACAAGCTGGAAGATCTGCCCTTCTACAAGCCGGCCGATGACGATCCCATCATGGTCTACCTGCATGAGCGCCGGCAGGCCCTGGGCGGCTATCTGCCGCAGCGGCGCCGCAAGGCCGAAAGCGTGCCTGAGGTGCCGGCATTGGCGGCCTTTGATGCGGTATTGAAAGCCACCGACCGCGAAATCTCCACCACCATGGCGTTCGTGCGCATCCTGACCGCATTGATACGCGACAAGGGAATCGGCAAGCATGTCGTCCCCATCGTGCCTGATGAAGCGCGCACCTTCGGCATGGAGGGCATGTTCCGGCAGTTGGGTATTTACTCCTCGGAGGGCCAGAAGTACACCCCGGTCGACAAGGGCCAGGTGATGTACTACCGCGAGGACAAAGCCGGCCAGATTCTCGAGGAAGGCATCAACGAGGCCGGCGCCTTTTGCTCCTGGCTGGCGGCATCGACCTCCTACAGCAGCAATAACCTGGCAATGGTGCCGTTCTACATCTTCTACTCGATGTTCGGCATGCAGCGTATTGGTGACCTGGCCTGGGCGGCAGGTGACTTGCGCGCGCGCGGCTTTCTCTTGGGCGCGACGGCCGGACGCACCACGCTGAACGGCGAGGGCTTGCAGCATGAAGATGGCCATTCCCAGGTGATGGCATCACTGATACCCAACTGCGTGTCCTACGACCCCACCTTTGCCTACGAGCTGGCGCTCATCATTCATGATGGTCTGCGGCGCATGGTTTCAGAGCAGGAGGATGTCTACTACTACATCACCGTGATGAATGAGAATTACCTGCAGCCGGGGCTGACTGATGCCGCTGACAAGAATGCGGCCGAGGGCATATTGAAGGGCATGTACCTCTTGAAAGCCGGCGCAAAGAAAAAGTACCGGGTGCAATTGCTGGGCTCGGGCACCATCCTGCGCGAAGTGATTGCCGCCGCCGAGCTGCTTGCTGCGGACTGGGATGTGGGTGCCGATATCTGGAGTGCCACCAGCTTTAACGAGTTGCGGCGCGAAGGCCTGGACTGCGAGCGCTGGAATCTGCTGCACCCGACGGGCAAGCCGCGGGTGTCCTATGTTGAGCAGCGCCTGCAAGGCCACGAGGGGCCGGTCATTGCCTCGACTGATTACGTGAAAGCCTTTGCCGATCAGATCAGGGTTTTCATGCCCAAGGGACGCGCCTACAAGGTGCTGGGCACCGATGGTTTCGGACGTTCCGATACCCGCGCACGGCTGCGTCATCATTTCGAAGTCGACCGGAACTGGGTCGTCGTGACGGCTTTGAAGGCCCTCGCCGAAGAGGGTGCCGTAAAACCCCAGATGGTGGCCGATGCCATCAAGAAGTATGGCTTGGACACGGACAAACCCAATCCAGTGACGGTCTGAAAACACAATCCGGTCCGGGGATGGCACCCGGTGGCGTAATGAAACGATCAAGGGCGTTATGAGAGAAATCCATATTCCGGATATTGGCGATTTCAAGCATGTCGATGTCAGCGAGCTGCTGGTTGCCCCTGGTGACACGGTCACAGTCGAGCAGTCGCTGATCACCGTCGAATCCGACAAGTCGAGCATGGAAATTCCCTCGCCTGCAGCGGGCGTGGTCAAGGAGTTGCGTGTCAAGGTCGGGGACAAGGTTGCCAAGGGCAGCCTGATTCTGCTGCTGGAGGAATCGGCAGGGGGTGAGGCAGAGGCCAAGGCCGCTACCCCGGCCGCTACCCCGGCCGCGTCGCCTGCTGTGAAAGCGGCCGCGCCGGCTCCGCCAAAGACTGCTGCGGCACCTGCCTCGCCGGTTGCCGCCGCGCCCATCGAGAAGCCGGACCCGGTGCCTTTCGAGCCGGACACACGCCCGGCGGCGTTCAGGGCGCACGCCAGTCCCTCGGTTCGAAAGTTCGCGCGCGAACTCGGGGTGGACCTCTCCAAGGTGACGGGCAGCGGGCCCAAGGGACGCGTCCAGCAGATCGATGTACAGGCCTTTGTGAAAGGCGTGATGACCCGCGCGCCGGCCGCTGCACCATCCACGGGGGGAGGCGGATTGCAATTGCTACCCTGGCCGGAGGTTGATTTCGCCAAATTCGGGCCGATCGAGGCGAAACCCCTGTCGCGCATCAAGAAACTCTCCGGCGCGAATCTGCACCGCAACTGGGTGTCAATCCCGCATGTCACCCAGTTTGACGAGGCCGATATCACCGATCTCGAGGCGTTCCGCAAATCGAATGCCGCGCAGTCGGAAAAGCAGGGCTTCAAGCTGACCATACTGGCTTTTCTCATCAAGGCGAGCGTCACGGCGCTGCGTGAGCAGCCGGAAGTCAATGCCTCGCTCGACAAGACCGGTGAGAACCTGATCTACAAGCGTTACTTTCATATCGGTGTGGCGGTGGACACCCCTGACGGGCTGGTGGTGCCGGTAATCCGTGATGCCGATCGCAAAGGCGTGTATGAACTGGCGCGGGAACTGGGTGAAATCTCGAAACTGGCGCGCGACAAAAAGCTGAAACCCGGCGACATGCAGGGTGGCACCTTTTCGATTTCCAGCCTGGGCGGCATCGGCGGCACGGCGTTCACGCCCATCATCAACGCGCCCGAGGTCGCCATTCTGGGCGTGTCGCGCTCGGTGATGAAGCCGGTATGGAACGGCAAGGAATTTGCGCCGCGGCTCATTCTGCCGCTGTCCCTGTCTTATGATCATCGCGTCATCGATGGCGCCGCGGCAGCTCGTTTCACGGCCTATCTGGCTTCGGTGCTGTCCGATATCCGCCGCTCTCTTCTCTAGGACATCATGGCCAGCATAGAACTCAAGGTGCCGGACATCGGCGACTTCAAGGAAGTTGAGGTTGCCGAAATCCTCATCAAGCCCGGCGACAGCGTAGTAGTGGAGCAGTCGCTGGTCTCGCTGGAAACCGACAAGGCGACCATGGAGATCCCCGCCAGTCACGCTGGCGTGATCAAGGAGTTGCGCGTCAAGCTGGGTGACAAGGTCTCCAGGGGATCGGTGATAGCGATCGCAGAGACCGAAACAGAATCCGCCAAGCCCACACCGGCGGAGAAGGCGCCCGCTGCGGTAGAGGTGAAACCGGCAGGCGCAACCTCAGCCGCAACCCCGGCCGCGGCGCCAGTTGCTGCTGCTCAAGCGGTGCCGGCTGCCGCAGCGCTACCCGCTTTTGCCGGAACGGTCGACATTACGTGTGAAATGCTGGTTCTGGGCGCGGGGCCGGGTGGTTATTCAGCGGCCTTTCGCGCCGCGGACCTGGGGATGAATACGGTGCTGGTGGAGCGTTATCCAAGCTTGGGTGGCGTGTGTCTGAATGTGGGCTGCATACCCAGCAAAGCCCTGCTGCACAGCGCGCGCGTGGTCGATGATGCGATGAGTTTTGCCGCGCATGGCATCAAGTTCGCGCCGCCGCAAATTGACATGGCGAAGCTGCTCGAATCCAAAAACAAAGTGGTCGGCAAACTCACCGGCGGCCTCGCCGGCATGGCCAAGGCGCGCAAGGTGACGGTGGTCCAGGGTAAGGGCGCCTTTATCGGCCCCAACCACCTGGCAGTGGAAACCGGGGAGGGACGCAAGCTCATCGCTTTCAAGAGCGCGATCATTGCCACGGGCTCGCAGGCCGCAAAGCTCCCTTTCCTGCCTGAGGATCCGCGCATTGTCGATTCCACCGGCGCGCTGGAGTTGCGCTCGCAACCCAAGCGCTTGCTTATCATCGGCGGAGGCATCATCGGCCTGGAAATGGGCACGGTGTATTCGACCCTGGGGGCGCGCCTGGACGTCGTCGAAATGCTGGACGTCCTGATGACTGGGGCTGACCGCGATCTGGTTAGCGTATGGCAGAAATTCAACGCCAAGCGCTTTGACAATATCTGGCTGAAGACCAAGACCACCAAGGTCGAGGTGCGCACCGATGGCTTGTACGCGAGTTTCGAGGGCGAGGGGGCGCCGGCCGAGCCGCAGCGCTACGACATGATCCTGGTATCGGTGGGGCGCATCCCGAATGGCAAGAACATTGCCGCCGACAAGGCCGGTGTGGCGGTCACCGAGCGCGGCTTCATCAATGTCGATTCGCAGATGCGCACCAATGTCGCGCATATTTTTGCCATCGGCGACGTGGCCGGCAATCCGATGCTCGCGCACAAGGCGGTGCATGAAGGCCATGTGGCCGCTGAAGCCGCCGCCGGGCAGAAGTCGCACTTTGATGCGCGAGTCATACCTTCCGTGGCTTATACCGATCCCGAGATAGCCTGGGTGGGCATCACCGAGGACGAGGCGAAAAAGCAGGGCATCAAAGTCGGCGTGGGCAAGTTTCCCTGGGCCGCCTCGGGCCGCGCCATTGCCAACCATCGTGATGAGGGTGTCACCAAGCTGCTGTTCGACGCGGAGCATCACCGCATCATCGGCGGTGGTATCGTGGGCACCGGCGCCGGCGATCTCATCAGCGAGATTGCCCTGGCCATCGAGATGGGAGCCGATGCGGTTGACATCGGCAAAACCATCCATCCGCATCCGACCCTGGGCGAGTCGGTGGGCATGGCGGCTGAACTCTATGAGGGCGTGTGCACCGATCTGCCCCCGGTCCGGAAAAAGTGAACCAGGACGAATGAACCAGGACGAATTGAAGGCGGCGGTCGCCCGCGAGGCGATCAAGCATGTGGTGGAGGACATGCCGGTGGGCGTGGGTACTGGCTCCACCGCCAATTTCTTCATCGACGAACTGGCAAAGATCAAAGGACGCATCGCCGGGGCGGTGCCCAGTTCCGAGGCCACGGCGCAGCGTCTGCGCGGCCATGGCATTGCGATCCTGGAACTGAACAGTGTCAATGAGCTGCCGGTCTATGTCGACGGCGCCGACGAAATTACCGAGCACATGGCCATGATCAAAGGCGGTGGCGGGGCACTGACCCGCGAAAAGATTGTCGCTGCGGTTGCCGCCAAATTTGTGTGTATCGCGGACGAATCCAAGCTGGTGCCGGTGCTGGGTAAATTCCCCCTGCCAGTCGAGGTGATTCCCATGGCGCGTTCATGGGTGGCGCGGCAGCTGGTGAAGCTGGGTGGTCAGCCAAAATTGCGCGGCAATTTCACCACCGATAATGGCAATGTGATCCTCGATGTGCATGGACTTGCCATACTCAATCCGCTGGAATTGGAAGCCCGTATCAACAATATTCCCGGGGTGGTGACCGTCGGCCTGTTTGCCTTGCGCGGGGCCGATGTGCTCTTGTTGGGAACCGCCGGGGGCGTGCGGACTTTACGGCGCCAATAGCCGGTTTTTGCGCAGGCATCTTGTATTTCTTTAGTCACTAACAAGTTAAGTCTTCGCATTTTGTGAGAAGAATTCGGTTGTGCCACAATCGTTTCCACGTCCAAGACGCGACAGGAAAAATGCATCTAAACCCAATGGGTTATGACACTTCATTCAGCTTGATCGAGAACATTTTCAAGGACGTAAATCGGTTGAACGTCCAAAAATCTTGCGTACAACCGTGGTCTTTCTTTGCCTGTTTGGTTCCGGCTCGTCCGGCTTAGGGAATCATTTATTGGGGATATACAAGGGGCGAAGGCCTCTTGTTCAATACTTTCTTAGGCCTGAATTCCTAGTCCTTGGGTGGCACGTAGCCTTGCGCCTGATCCGCGCCTCCGCCGAAAAAGTGATTTTCCATTTGTTCGGCGAGGTATTTGCGCGCCTTGGCATCGGCAAGGTTCAAACGGTTTTCATCCAGTCCTGCCAGGCCTCCTTGGAAACATTTTAGTAAATCCGTTTGCCCAGTTCACCCGGATAGCTGGGGCGCTCGAGGCCCTCGGCCTCGTGCTCCAGTTTGACGCAATTCACCATCCTTGCCATCGACATGCCCTTTCAGATATTTTTCACCAGCACCTTGGAGCGGCGCTGAAAATTGTAAAGACTGCGGCGCGAGTCCGGCAGCACCGAGACATCTGTTTCGCTGAAACCACGCTCGATGAACCAGTGCATCGCCTGGGTGGTGAGCACGAATAGCTGGCGGATGCCGTGTTTGCGCGCATCCCGCGAAATGTGATCGAGCAGTTTCTCACCAATCCCCGCGCCTCTGGCTTCCGGGCGCACCGCCAGCGCGGCTAGCTCGGCGGCCTTGCCCGAGGCAAAAGGGTACAGGGCCGCACTGCCGGCAATCATGCCATCGTGCTCCACCACAAAAAAACGCTGGATCTCGCGCTCGATCAATTCGCGCCCGCGGTACACGAGCACGCCTTCTGCCTCCAGAGGTTCAATCAGGGCGAGGATGCCGCCCACATCGTCAATGGTGGCCCCGCGCAGTTTCTCCAGCTTGTCGGCCGTGATCATGCATCCCGAGCCCTTGTGGGTGAAAAGCTCGATCAACAGCGCGCCCTCCACCTGATGCGACACCAGATGCGCGCGCAGTACCCCGCCGCGCACCGCTTCCACGGCATGCTGGAGGAATAGCCTGGTGGCGCCGGTGAGGTTTGGACCACCGGCGAGCAGCTTGTCGACTTCCTGCGCCGAGAGCTCGGTGAGCACCCGGTTGCGCCGGTCGAGCACCGGCGCGTCGGTGAAGTAGACGAGTTTGTCAGCCGCGAGCGCCTTGCCGGTCGCCACCGCCACGTCCTCGACCGTGCAATTGAAGACTTCCCCGGTGGGCGAGTAACCCAGGTTGGAAACAATGACGATATTGCCGCAGTCCAGGCAGGATTTGATGGCCTGCGCATCCACCTTTCTGACGGCGCCTGTGTATTGGTAATCGGTGCCATTGCGGATGCCATAGGGCTGGGCGGTGATGAAATTGCCCGACACCGTGTTGATGGCGGCTCCCGCCATCGGCGAATTGGGCAGGCCCTGAGACAGCAGGGCGTCGATTTCGACGCGTAGCAGGCCCACGGCTTCCTTCGCGCATCCCAGCGCCAGCGCATCGGTGATGCGGATGCCATCGGCGTAGCGCGAGCGTCCTTTGTGTTGCTTGATCTGCGCTTCGATCTGCGGGCGTGATCCATGCACCACCACCACGCGGATGCCGGCGCTGTGCAGCAAATTGAGGTCATGCGCTATGGGGATGAACTTTCCATCGCGCACCACCTCGCCACCAAAGGCAATTACAAAGGTTTTGCCTCTAAAAGCGTGAAAGTAAGGCGCAACCGAGCGAAACCAGGATACGAACTGTACGTCTGAATGCGTGACCATGGCAGGATTTCAGGCAAAGCGCGATTCTATGCCGATCCGGGCAGGGGACGGTGATGCTGCGGATTGGTGCGCGTCAAGTTGGCTGATGAACTTGACAACGCCCGAGGCCTGCGGGAACAGTGGGGCGGCACCCGTCACGGCCCTGACCCTGTGCTCAGGCGTCGCCCCAGAGCGCCTGCAGGGCAGCGAGCACGGCGAGGGGCGCGGTCTCGGTGCGCAGCACGCGCGGCCCGAAACGCACCGGTTCGAAGCCGCTGCGCAGGGCGTCGGCATATTCCACGGGTGACAAGCCGCCTTCGGCGCCGATCAGAATGCTCAATGCCTGTGTTCTGGGCAGGTCCCTGAGTGCAGATTGCGCGCCGGGCGCCAGCAAAATCCGCAGGCCGCTTGCGGGCCGCGAGACGAATCCCAGCAAGTCCTGCACCGGCTCGATAATCGGCACCCGGTTGCGTCCGCACTGCTCGCAGGCGGCAATGGCGACCCCGCGCCAATGCGCCAGGCGCCTTTGCGCGCGCTCGTCCTTCAAGCGCACCACACTGCGTTCGGTGGCGATCGGGCAAATGGCGGTTACACCCAGCTCGGTGGCTTTCTGGATGGCCAGATCCATGCGCTCGCCCGAGGAAATGCCCAGTGCCAGGGTAATGGCAAGCGGGGATTCGCGTTCCACATCCTGCCAGGCAAGCAGTTTGGCGCTGGCGCGCTCACGCATGATTCGTGTCAGTTGTGCGCGCCACTCCCCGCCCCGGCCGTCAAACAGGGTGACGGCATCGCCTTCGCGCAGGCGCAGGGCGGCGATATGGCGGATGGCGGGCGCAGCGATCTCCACCATGGCGCCTGCTGCCAGCGCGTGATCCATCCACAGCCTAGGCGCCGCATGGGAATGCACGGGAACAGGTTTTGCAATTGATTTGCTCATGGAGCGACATTTTTGCGGTGCAACAATGTTAGAATGCTACCCCTTTTTGCAGGGCTATCCCAATGCGGCCGATTCGCAATATCGCCATCATCGCTCACGTCGATCACGGCAAGACCACGCTGGTGGACAAACTCCTGCAGCAGGCGGGAACTTTCGCCGCACACCAGCATATCGCCGAACGTGTCATGGATTCCAATGAGCTGGAGCGCGAGCGCGGCATCACCATTCTCGCCAAGAACTGTGCCGTAACCTACGAGGGCACGCATATCAACATCGTCGACACGCCGGGCCATGCCGACTTTGGCGGTGAAGTCGAGCGGGTGTTGTCCATGGTCGACAGTGTGCTGCTGCTGGTGGATGCGGTCGAGGGGCCGATGCCGCAAACGCGCTTTGTCACCCGCAAGGCACTGGCGCTGGGATTAAAGCCGATTGTGGTAGTCAACAAGGTCGACCGCCCCGCCGCCCGCCCGGACTGGGTGGTGAACCACACCTTTGATCTTTTCGACAAACTGGGCGCGAGCGAGGCACAACTGGATTTTCCGGTGATTTACGCCTCGGCGCTCCATGGCTGGGCGGTGCAGGACATCAAGGATGCCCCGGCCACGCCAGAAGCAGTGATAGTGGGCGCTCACAGCATGCGCCCCCTTTTCGAGGCCATATTGAAGTATGTGCCGGTACGCAATGACGATGCCGAGGGCCCGCTGCAATTGCAGATCTGCTCGCTGGATTATTCGAGCTACGTCGGCAAGATCGGTATCGGGCGTATCACGCGGGGGAGAGTTCGGCCATTGCAGGACGTGGTGGTGCTGGAGGGGCCGGATGGGCAGCCGCTGAAGGCGCGCATCAATCAGGTTCTGACCTTCGAAGGGCTGGAACGTAAGGTCTCCGAGGAGGCCCGGGCCGGTGACATCGTGCTGGTCAACGGCATCGAGGAACTCAATATCGGTTCGACCATCTGCAGTCCCGAGCATCCGGACGCCTTGCCCCTGTTGCGGGTGGATGAACCCACGTTGACCATGAATTTCATGGTCAACAGCTCACCGCTGGCGGGACGCGAGGGCAAATTTGTCACCAGTCGCCAACTGCGTGAACGACTGGAGCGGGAGATCAAGAGCAATGTCGCCCTGAAGGTTGAATTCCCCTCGGATTCCGACACCTTCGTCGTCTCCGGTCGTGGCGAGCTGCATCTGACCATCCTGCTGGAAAACATGCGCCGGGAAGGCTACGAGATGGCAGTCGGGCGGCCGCGCGTGGTCATGAAGGAAATCGGCGGGGTGAAGCAGGAGCCCTACGAGTTGCTCACCGTGGATGTCGAAGATTCGCATCAAGGCGGTGTCATGGAGGAACTGGGGCGTCGCAAAGGCGACCTGCAGGATATGCAGTCGGACGGCAGGGGGCGGGTGCGGCTGGAATACCGTATCCCGGCGCGCGGCCTGATCGGTTTCCAGGGCGAGTTTCTCACCCTGACACGGGGCACCGGGCTTGCCAGCCATGTGTTTGACGACTATGGCCCGGTCAAAGGCGATATGGAAGAGCGCCGCAACGGTGTGCTCATCAGCCAGGATAATGGCGCTGCCGTGGCCTACGCGCTGTGGAAATTGCAGGAGCGCGGGCGCATGTTCGTGTCGCCCGGTGAAGTCCTGTACGAGGGCATGGTGATCGGCATCCACTCCCGCGACAACGACCTGGTGGTCAACCCGATCAAGGGCAAGCAGCTCACCAACGTACGCTCGTCGGGAACCGACGAAGCGGTGCGCCTGGTACCGCCGATCGAGCTGACGCTGGAAAAAGCCGTCGAGTTCATTGCCGATGATGAACTGGTGGAAATCACGCCCAAGTGCATTCGCATTCGCAAACGCTTCCTGACGGAAAATGAACGGCGTCGGGCCTCGCGTGCGGGCACTGATACGGCAATGGCCTAGGGGCTTGCCCCGATAAAGGCCCGCAGGGCGACGGTGAATTTCCCCTCCCAGTAATTCATCGCCCGATCAAGTGATTGATAACTAAAGCTGGACAAATCGGAACGATCCACGTAAAAAGGTCACATGCGGATCGATCTGAAGCAAATAGCTGTGGGTCCGGTCAGCGCCAGCGAAGAGCCGCGCTATCGGGAACTGATGCAGCAACACCATTACCTGGGCGACTTGGCAAAGATCGGCCACACGCTCTGGTACGTCGCCACCTACGAACAGGAATGGATAGCGCTACTGAGCTTCTCCGCGGCGGCCTTGAAATGCGCGGCGCGTGACCGCTGGATTGGTTGGAATTATCGACACCAATACGGCCGCCTCAAGCTCATCGCCAACAACAGCCGCTTCCTGATCCTGCCGGAGTGGCATCACCCCAACCTTGGCTCCAAAGTACTCGCCCTGTGCGAACGTCGGATCGTCACCGACTGGCTGACCCATTTCGAGCAGCACCTGCTCCTGCTTGAAACCTTCGTTGATACCGCGCGCTATCGCGGCACGGTCTACCGCGCCGCCAACTGGAGCTGTCTTGGCCAGACCCAGGGCAGTCGCCGCATTCAAGGGGGGTACAGCGCACGCGATGGCTCACCCAAGCTGGTCTTCGTTCGCCCCCTGCGCCGCGACGCCCAGTCCCAACTCTCTCGTCCCATCCTGAACGTCAATTACCGCCAGGAGGCCCCCAAAATCATGCTCGCTACCGAACACATGTCCGCCTTGCCCACCTATTTCAAGGACATTGCCGATCCGCGCCGAACGCAAGGCCGGCGGCACCCACTTCCTGTCGTGCTCGCCATTGCCGCGGGGGCCACCTTGTGCGGAATGGACGGCTACCAGGCGATCGCCGCTTGGGCGAAAGATCTGGGGGCCAAGGCCCGCGAACGCTTCGGTTGCCGGATCGAGAACCGGCAACGGCTCGTGCCCAGCGAAAGTGTTATTCGCGAAGTGCTCATACGGGTCGATCCGGAGGCACTCGACCGCGCCCTACAACGCTGGAATGCGGATTATGGGCAGAGCGACGAAAGTCTGGCTATCGACGGCAAGACCCTGTGCAACGCCCCGAAGGAAGTCCCCTTGGGGGACGCCCCGAAGGAAGTCCCCTTGGGGGACGCCCAAAAAAAAAGTGGGCTCCCTGCCCGTAGCAGGCAGCGACGAGGCCAAGCAAACCCATGAGATCGGGATGTTTGCCGTCGATATTCTCAAAGCGTTCTCTGATGAACCTAAAAACGGCAGTTGAAGAACATCACGAATAGCGGAAACCCATATCTGGCGCGGGTTTCCGGCGTTTTCGTCGAACTGCAGAGCAGTTCCTTTTGGGTGACGCTGATAGCATAGAAAAGCTTTTCCACGTCAATCGCTTGTCAAGCTTTTGTCCGTTCGATGTCCGTTCGACTGCCGTTTCTAGGATGAAAAGACCAGCATCGCAGAAAAAATGCGCCGTCTGAACCGTAATACTCGCCTGTAATACTCGTCTGGTCTTCGATTACCTCAGGATGACCAAGAATTTGCCCCGGATTCCTGCTCACTAACCGGGAGAGTGGACATCATGATGCCGGAGAAGGACGGCTTTGAGACCATGCGCCAGATCCGCAAGATGAAGCAGTTCGAGTTCCTGCCGATGATCGCGCTCACCGCCAAGGCCATGAAGGGCGACCATAGGCTTTCATAGGGACTTAACAGTGCCACTGCCCAGTCCATCAGCCAGGCCAACAGCGAGCAGGCGTGGTGGTCGACTCGGTCTCCGCAGTGCTGGCCATCGCTGCCAGCGAGATCGAACCGCCGCCCTCCTTTGGCGCAAAGATCCGCACCGACTTCATCAGCGGCATGGGCAAGGTGGGCGGCAAGTTCGTCATCATCCTCAATGCCAGCCGCGTGCTCATCGGTCGATGAGATGGCCATGCTGACGCAGGCGGCCGACAGCGCAGAGAGCGTTGCGGCTTGATACAA
>JBCKLP010000038.1:0-16568 GCA_038903735.1 Burkholderiales bacterium
GGGCAGCGGCAAGATCCGCATGGGCATTCTTTTCCCGACGGAAACGCTGCTGCCCAACTCCTCGCTGGCGCACTACCTGGGGCTTGCGCTCAGTCAATTCGGCACAGCTGGCAGCCTCTACCTGCTGACTGAAGCGGGGCTGGACCACACGCGCCTGCTCGCCGAACTGGAACGCGCCGCGCACACCGGCGAGCCTTACGCGTTGCTGGGCGCCAGCGACAGCTTTGTGCACCTTCTGGAGGAGCTGCAGCGGCTGGGCAAAACCTTTGCCTTGCCCCCGGGCAGCCGCGTGCTGGACACCGGCGGCTTCAAGGGCCAGTCGCGCGAGCTGTCCATGGCCGATTTTTATGCCCAGCTCTCCAGCGTGCTGGGCATAGCCAAAAGCCAGTGCATCAATATGTACGGCATGACCGAACTCAGCACCCAGTTCTACGACGCGGGCAATGCCACGCTGCCTTCGGTGAAGTCGGGTCCGCACTGGATACGCACCCGCTTGGTCGAACCGCTGAGCGGACAGGAATTGCCGCGCGGCCAGCAGGGCATCCTGGCCCACTGCGACCTGGCCAATTTCAATTCCGTCACCACCATCCTGACCGAGGATGTGGGTGTCGCCGTCGATGGCGGCTTTCTGCTGTTGGGGCGGGCGCAGGGCAGCGAGGCCAAGGGCTGCTCGCTGGCGGTGGAAGAGTTTTTACAGGCGGCCCGGGCATGACGCATCTGCGCGAAACAGCCGGTTACCTGCCGGGCCTGCCGGGCGGCGAGGTGGCCTGGCAGACGCTGGTTTTTGAGGGCCAGGGCCGCACGCTGGAAGTCGCCGTCCCGGTCCTGAGCGAGGCGCAAACCGTCGCCCTCATGGACAGGGTCAGAACCGCGAGCCAGTCTTACCTGAAGTCGCTGACGGTGGCGCAGATCGTCACCACCGTCGATCGCGCGATTGCGCGCATGCTGGACCTGGCCGACCCCTGGCGACAAAAGGCCGACACGCTGCTGCCGCTAGTAACCGGCTATGACGCGGAGATGGTTCGCCTGGGCCTGACCGGCTACCTCAAAACCTTCCGCAAGCCCCAGCTCCAGCGCTTTCTGGTTGAAGACTTCGGCAACCCCCAACTGCTCGATGAGTTTGCGCCGCGTGCCAAAGGCGGTTTTTCCAAGGCCTTCGGTGCCGATGTGGCGGTGCATGTCTGGGCCGGCAATGTGCCCGGTCTTTGCCTCTGGAGTTTGATCTCCGGCCTGCTGGTCAAGTCAGGCACGGTCGGCAAGGTCGCCAGCGCCGAGCCACTGCTGGCCGGCTGGTTTGCCCGGCTTCTGGTGGAAGTCGATCCCCTGCTGGCCGACTGCCTGGCGGTGGTCTGGTGGAAGGGCGGCGACGCGGCATGCGAACAGGTTTTCTTCCAACATGCCGATCTGGTGCTGGCCTATGGAGGCAACGCCGCGCTGGACGAGGTGCGCCGCCAGGTGCCGCTCACCACGCGGTTTTTACCCTTCGGCCACAAGCTCAGTTTCGGCATGGTCGCCAGGACGGCGCTGGACGCACGCAAGGCGCTGAAGACCGCCCAGCAGGCGGCCTACGACGTGATGCGTTATGAGCAGCAGGGCTGCTACTCGCCGCAGGTGTTTTACGTAGCGCGCGGCGGGAAAATAAGCCCTGAAGGGTTTTCGCGTTACCTCGCGCATGAGCTGTCAGTTTTCGAGAAAAAGTACCCCCGGCGTACCTTGGGCCTGCCGGAAAAGGCCGGCCTGGCCGACTGGCGCCAGTCCGAAGAGATCAACAGCCTGTCGGGCACGGGCAGCGATGTTTCAGGCGACGGTGCCTGGACGGTGGTCTACAACGACAGCCTGCGGGCGCTGGCCCCCAGCGCGCTGAACCGCAGCATCCGGGTGGTGGCCGTTGACCGGCTGGCCGACGTCATGCCGCTGCTCACGCCCCATCGCGCCTTTTTGCAGACCGTGGGTGTGGCGGCCGCCCCGCGCGAATTGTTTGAACTGGCGGAGTGGCTGGGCCGCGCCGGCGTGACGCGCATCTGCGCACTCGGGCAGATGACCTCGCCCGAGGCCGGCTGGCACCACGATGGGCGCTTCAGCCTGCTCGACCTGACGCAGATGGTGGACATCGAAGCGTCGGCAGAAGCTGCCTCGGAAACTCTGGCGCCTTATGTCGATTAGCCCTGCCATGACTTTTCTCGACATGCGCGGGGTGAACTACAGCTACCCGGGTTATCTGAACGTGGTGGACCAGGTGGACTGGGAGATCGCGCGCGGCGAGGTGCACAGCCTGGTGGGGCGCAGCGGCTGCGGCAAAACCACCTTGCTCAAACTCGCAGCGGGTCTGGTGCGGCCGGACACCGGCGCGATCAGCGTGGACGGGCAGGCCCTGCTCCGGCCCGGCAGCCAGCTCGGTTTTGTGTTCCAGTCGCCGACCTTGCTGGAATGGAAGAGGGTGCTGGACAACGTGCTGCTGCCGATCACACTGCAGCGCCGACCTGTGCCGGCGGACCGGGCGCGCGCCGAAGAACTGCTGGCACTGATGGGTCTGTCCGATTTCAGCGAGCGCTTTCCGACCGAGTTGTCCGGCGGCCAGCAAAGCCGCGTGGCCATTGCGCGGGCCCTGCTGCTGGCGCCTTCGCTGTTGCTGCTTGATGAACCCTTTGCCTCCCTGGACGCGATCACGCGCGAGGAGCTGCAGGACGACCTCTTGAAGATCTGCCGCCTGGCGCAGACCACCGTGTTTTTTGTGACCCACGACATCAGCGAGGCGGTGTACCTGGCCGACCGCGTCGCCGTGATGGCGCAGGGCCGGATCACCCACGAGGTGCCGGTCGATCTTCCGCGGCCGCGAGCGCGCGAGCTGCGTTACGCGGCGCCCTTCAACGCGCTGTGCGCCCGGGTCCGCCACGCCATGGATGGGGCCGGCCCATGACGGGCCACAGCGTCATCATGCGCCTGGCGGGCTGGGCGCTGTTCGTGGCCCTGCTGCTGGGCTGGGAGTTGCTGTGCCGCACGTCCGGCCTGTCGGCGCTGGTGCTGCCGGCGCCATCGGTGATTGGGCAGTCGCTGTGGACCGGCCTGTGGACAGGTTACTTCTGGCCGCATCTGCTGCACACCGGCAGCGTGCTGGTGCTGGGCCTGGCGATCGGCTCGGCCGCAGGTTTTCTCGGCGGCATCGTCATGGGCGAGTCGGCGGTTTTGCGGCGTCTGCTGTTTCCCTACGTGGTCACCAGCCAGGTGGTGCCCAAGCTGGCGCTGGCGCCGCTGTTCATCGTCTGGTTTGGTTTCGGCATGACATCGACCGTCGTAATCACGGCGCTGATCTGCTTTTTCCCCTTGATGGAAAACACCCTGACCAGCCTCCAGCAAGTGGACCCGCGCAAGCAGGAGCTGTTCCGCATGCTGGGCGCCACACGCCTGCAAACCCTGCTGCGCCTGAAAATTCCCTCGGGACTGCCGGTCATCATGGCGGGCTTTCGCGTGGCCGTGGTGCTGGCGCTGGTGGGCGCGGTGGTCGGCGAGTTCATCGGCGGCAGCAAGGGGCTGGGCGCGCTGATCATTGCCTCACAGGGGATGATGGACACGCCACTCATGTTTGCCGTGCTGCTGCTCATCACCGTGCTCGGTTTGTTGGTGTATCAGTTCGCCATTGGCCTGGAGCGGCTTTTGCTCTGGCCGCATTTAAAAAACTCAGAAAAGGAATAACGCAATGAAGCAACTCATCACCTCCCTCAAAACCTGGACCATCGAAAAAACTCAGAAAAGGAATAAGGCAATGAAGCAACTCGTCACCTCCCTCAAAACCTGGACCATCGCGGCCCTGGTGGCCCTGTCAGGACTGGGCGCCAGTGGCATCACACAGGCCGCCGGTCCCGACAAAGTCACCGTCGCCGGCTGGAGCCAGCCCATCACCGAAATCACCAACCTGCTGGTCGAGCAAGACAAGGGGTTCTTCAAGGCCAGAGGCATAGACCTCGGCTACGTGCCGGGCGCCGGCGGCGGCGACGCGATCCGCAACATGCTGACCGGCCAGGCCACCGTGGCGTTTACCGACCCGGGCTCCTTTTTTGCCGCGCTGGACAAGGGCGAAAAACTGCGCGGGATCTATGACATCTACCCGCAAAACGTTTTCAACGTGGTCTCGCTCAAGGGCAGCAACATCACCAAGCCGGCCGACCTCAAGGGCAAAAAAATCGGCGTCTACAGCCTGTCCAGCGGCACACGGCAGAACCTGCAGGTGCTGCTGCAGCAGGCCGGGTTGACCGAGGCCGATGTCACCATCGTCGTGACCGGCCTGCTCAATTTCGCCCCCCTGATGCAGGGCCAGGTCGATGCCACCGCCGCCACCGACACCGGTTTGCTCGTGGGCCGGCAAAAAGGCCTGGGCGAAGTCAACGTCATCGAAGTGCGCGACCACCTGAATATTTCGAGCGACCTGTTCGTGGTAACCGAGGCGACCTACCAGACCAAAAAGGACGTGTTGAAGCGCTTTCTGGCCGCCTACCGCGACAGCATGATCTGGATGATCAACAACCCCGACGAGGCCGCAACGCTGGCGGTCAAACGCGCCATCGACGGCAAGAACCCGGCGGTCAACCGCGAGATCATCCGGCTGCGCAACGCCTCCAGCGTGTCAGTCATCACGCAGGCGCGCGGCCTGGGCGCGCTGGACATGCCGATGTTCCAAAAAGCCGCCGACAGCTACAAAAAGCTCGGCATCATCCAGCGCGACATCAAGGTGTCGGACGTGCTGGCGCAAGACCTGCTGCCGCCAAAATAAGGACGGGCCGCACCATGAAGTTCAAGGGCAAAGTCGTGCTGGTCACCGGCGCCGGCCGCGGCATCGGCGCCGCTATCGCGCGGGCCTTTGCTGCCGAAGGCGCGCTGGTGGTGGTCAACTACCTGCAGAACGCGGCAGCGGCCGAGGCCGTGGTTGCCGACTGCAAACAACAGGGCGGCGATGCCTGGACGGTGCAGGCGGACGTCAGCTCGGAGCCCGCGGTCAACGCCATGGTGGCGCAAGTGCTGGCAGAGACCGGGCGCATCGACGTTCTGGTCAACAACGCCTTTGCGGCCTACAGCTTCGATCCCGAGCGGCGCAAGATGTTCTGGGAGTTGGCCTGGGCCGACTACCAGCAGCAGCTCGACGGCGCAGTGCGCGCCACCTTCAACGTTTGCCAGGCGGTGCTGCCCCATTTCAAAAAACGCAGCCAGGGCGCCATCATCAACCTAGCCAGCGATCTGGTGGAGCGGCCCAGCGTGCCCTACCACGACTACACCACGGCCAAGTCCGCACTGATCGGCTTCAGCCGCAACCTCGCGGCCGAACTTGGGCCCCTGGGCATCCGTGTCAATTGCGTTGCCCCCGGGCTGGTCTACCCCACGGCCGCCAGCCGGCAGACCCGGGAAGAAGTCAAGGACATGATCACCGCGCAAACCCCCTTGCGCCGCATCGCCACGCCCGAAGACGTGGCCGGGCCGGTGCTGTTTCTGGCCTCAAGCTGGAGCGGCTTCATGACCGGGCAGACCCTGTTTGTGAACGGCGGCCTGGTGATGAGGTGAGATTGAGCGGGCTTTGCTGCGGTGCTTTGCGTCGCTACGAAATGGGAATCTGACCCCAAATTTTCTTGATCCTGCCCCAGGTACAGGTCAAAAATCTCGCCAGCCATGTGCTGGCGCTGGCGCTACGCACCGTGAGCACCGACTGGGAGGCCGCCTACGGCATCCATCCCTATCTGGCCGAAACACTCGTCGATGCCGCACGCTTCAGCGGACACTGCTATCGGGCAGCCCACTGAATTGAGAGGCTGCGCTGCCTGGAACGGTGCAGGTAAGTACAGGTCTCTCAAGTCGCTCATCCTAAGTGATTGATCTGTAATTGTTTTTTCTGAGTGACTTTCGGGCGATTTGCGGCCTTGGCCCGATTACTTCGCTCATCCCGGGGTGATTTTCGCCGCCTTGATCGCCTTGGCCATAATCTGCATATCGCGCTTGATCTGCGAAAAATGCTCCTCGGGCGTGTTGCCCACGGCGATGAAGCCGATGCTCCGCAGCCGCTCGATTACCTCTGGATGGTTGATGGCTTTCACCATCTCCGCATTCAGGCGGCGCACGATGGCATCGGCAATGCCCGCAGGGCCGACGATCTCAGTGCCCGTGGGTATTTTCTCGTAATCCGGCACCTGCTCGCCCATGGAGGCATACTCGGGCATGCCTGGAAAACGTTTCTGGCTGGTGACCGCGATGATCTTCACCTTGCCTGCCCTGGACTGCTGCGCCGCGCTGATCAGGGGCGCATAGGCGATGGGTATCTGGCCCGCAGCGGCGGCGTTCAGACTGTCCGCGCCGCCCTTGTAAGGCACATGGGTGATGTCCAGGCCGAAGCGGAGCTTGATCATTTCCATTTCCAGATGCCCACTGGCGCCCACGCCGTTCGAGCCGTAGGCGAGCTTGCCCGGATTGGCTTTGGCATATTCGATCAATTCCTTCACCGAACTGACCGGCAGTGAATTGGCCACCACGATGCTCAACGTGGCATCGACCATACGTGTGATGTAGGTGAAGTCCTTGAGCGGATCGTAAGGCGGGTTCTTGAGGATGAATGGTGTCGCCACCAGCGTGGTGGGTGCGCAATGCAGGAGCGTGTAACCGTCGGGCGCGGAGCGCAACAACGCCTGCGCTGCCAGCACGCCACCGGCCCCCGGCAGCGCCTCGACCACCACCGCCTGAGCCACCGACTCGGCCATTTTCTGTGCCACCAGGCGTATGGCGCCGTCGGCAACGCTGCCCGGCGTGAAGGTGGAGAGAATACGAAATGGCTTGACCGGAAAGCCCTGCGCCTGCGCGACGGGAACGGCGATTGCCAGTGAAGCGAAAACAGCTGTCATTGCCGGGATCATTTTCATTGCATTCTCCACCGATGTCATTGCTGCCTCATGGGCCGATGCGCGATTGCCTGGCGGCCGACAGTTGCATGCCACTACTTCTATACTGCCACAGTACTGAAAAAATAAATTTCCCCGCCCCAAAGGGCGGGGTATTGCCGACACTTCGGTTCGCACGCTTCGCGGCTCACCTTCGTTTTACAGTCCCCTTCGGACACCGTGGTGCAGAACGCCGCAAGCGGCGGGGAATTTACCCGCAGTGATTGAAAAGCGCCCGGAACTCTACCGACGCCTAAGGCTTGACTTGGAAACAAGGGGTGGGATTCACTGCGCTTTCGCGCCCGATAGTCTGCCACTTCGCTCCACTTGATCCCATAAACTACCCGCCGCGCCCGGCCCGGTTTTTTCCCTACAGGCAAAAACACTCACGGTTATTTTTGCCTATAGGTGAAAATCATGGTACCTTGCCGGCATGTCCCGGACTGCCCGTTACCTCCTCGACCAGGTCCGGCGCGACTTGGCGCGCAAGATGGCGTTCGTCGCCGGGCCGCGGCAGGTCGGGAAGACTACACTTGCCCGCAGCCTACCCGGCGCCGGCGCCGGCTACCTCAACTGGGATATCGCAGAGCACCGCGAGCGGATACTGCGGCGCGAACTGCCCGCGGCTCGCCTGTGGATCTTCGACGAAATACACAAGTACCGCTCCTGGCGCGGTTTTCTCAAGGGCGCGTTCGACGGCCGCTCGCGCGGCCAGCGCATTCTAGTCACCGGGAGCGCGCGGCTCGATTTCTACCGTCACGGAGGCGATTCGCTGCAGGGCCGTTACCATCTGCTGCGCCTGCACCCGTTCAGCGCCGCGGAGCTGGGCATGCGCACCACCGGCGACCTGCGCCAGCTCCTCACGCTTGGCGGCTTTCCCGAGCCGTTCCTGTCCGGTTCCGAAGTCGAGGCGCGGCGCTGGTCGCGCGAATACCGGCAACTCCTCATCCGCGAGGAAATCACCAGCCTGGAGCGTGTCACGGACCTGGGTAACATCGAGCTTCTGGTGCTGCGCCTGCCCGAACTGGTCGGCTCGCCGCTTTCGATCAACGCGCTGCGCGAAGACCTGCAGGTCAGCCACAAGGCAGTGGCCAACTGGCTGCGCATCCTCGAGCGCCTGTATGCGATATTCCGCCTCGCGCCATTCGGCGCGCCGCGCCTGCGCGCCGTGAAAAAAGAACAGAAGCACTATCACCTCGACTGGAGCCTGGTGCCCGGCGAGGGGCCGCGCTTCGAAAACATGGTCGCCGCGCACCTGCTCAAGTGGGTGCACTGGCAGCAGGACGCTTTCGGCCGCGACCTCGAACTGCGCTACTTCCGTGACACCGACGGCCGCGAGGTGGACCTCGTCGTCGTCGACGGCCGGCGGCCGGTGCTGCTGGTCGAGTGCAAATGGGCCGACGCCGAGCCCGACCGCGGGCTGCGCTATCTCAAGGCGCGCTTTCCCGACGCCCGCGCCTGGCAGGTGAGCGCCACGGGCAGCAAGGACTACCAGACGCCCGAGGGCATTCGCGTCGCGCCCGCATTGCGCCTGCTTGCCGATCTGATCTGAGATTCAGAGCCGCTTTCCGCGCAAGCGCCGCGCGGCGAAACGAATTCATCGGATCAAGCGCATTTTTCCGGCAATGATTGATTGGCCATTCAACCAGCGATCCACGCTTATGTCGCAACGCACAATGACGCTTTTCAACCGGGCGAAACGTGGACCCGCCTCGGTCTCATTTAAGTCGCCACAGGCGCAATGCGCCCTGCTATATTTCGCTTCACATCCTCGTAATTCCGTCGCGAAACAGTTTGCGCGACAGGGAAATTTTCTATCAGAGCGATCCCACGTCAGGAGGAAACCATGAAACAGTCGTCCGCGCTCGGCCCCGCCATATCCGTAACGACCAGCCTTGCTGAATCCGAGGATTTCGTCGAACCAACGAAAATCGTCACCATCAAAATGAAGGACGGCGTGAAGATTTCCGCCGCCATCTTCCTGCCGAAGAAACCGGGCAAGTACCCGACGCTGTTTGCCGCATCGCCGTATCGTTTTGACAACAACCACGCGCCGGCGATTCCGATGTACCTGTGGCGCGAGACCGGACCGGTGGCCTGGTATCTAAAGCAGGGCTATGCCTACGTGCACATGGACGTGCGCGGCAGCGGCCGTTCGGGGGGGGAGTACCGCTTCCTCGACAAGAAAGAGCAGAAGGATTTGTACGAAGTGATCGAGTGGATCGCCAAACAGCCATGGTCCAACGGCAAGGTCGGCGGCATCGGCCAGTCCTACTATGCAATGACGCAGTGGTTCATGGCGTCGCAGAATCCACCCCACCTGTCGTGCATCGCGCCCTACGACGGCTTGATCGATATCTACCGCTCCTCGGCCTTCTCCGGCGGAATACCCGGTGAGTTCTGGCATGTCTGGTACAACAACATAATGCGGCCGATTCACCAGTACCCGGCGTTCGGCCCTTCGCGCGACCTTCCCTGGGATTTGTCGTGGGAGACGCGCCGCCATCCCACCTACGACGCATTTTGGCGCGAGCGCGCCGCCGCAGAAGGTCTCGAGAAAATCCGCGTGCCGGTCTATTCGATCGGGCTGTGGACCAAGGTTGATCTGCACCTGAATGGCAACATCACCGGTTACCAGCGCGTCACCTCGCCCAAAAAACTTCTGGTCCTTGGCGCATCCACGCTATACAACGCCGTCGCCGACTTTTCCAGTGTTGCATTCCACGAGAAATTCCTGCTGCCTTTCTACGACTGGTGCCTCAAGGGCAAGACCACGGCTTACAACGATGAGCCCAACGTGCGCTACTTCGTTGGCGGCACGGAGGAATTCAAGACTTCGGAAACCTGGCCTCCGGCCAAACTCGACTACAAGGCGTATTTCCTGCGCAAGGCCGCAAGCGGCAGCATGACCTCGCTTAACGACGGCAGTCTCGACACCAGCGGACCTGACGGCGGCGGCACGGTATTCGAGTATCCGAATTCCGGCTGGCGCGTTGGCGTGGTCGGTTTTGACCCCGAAGGACGCCCCGATCCGTCGCGGCGTATTCTCACCTTCAGCACGCCGCCGCTCAAGGAAGACATCGAGATCGCCGGACCGATCAAGCTTGTACTCTACGCCGCATCGAGCAACAAGGACACCGACTTTGTCGTCAAGCTCTACGAGCAGTTCCCGCAGTCGCCAGAGGACCGCAAGAAGCAGATCAACCCCAACTCGCGTGTCGTGACCAAGGGCTGGCTGAAGGCATCGCATCGCGAGATCGATACATCCAAATCGACGGAGCACGCGCTTTGGTACACCCATACCGCACCCAGGGAACTGAAACCGGGCAAGGTGACAAAAATAGAAATCGCCGTGATGCCCACCGCGTACCGGTTCAAGAAGGGCAACCGTATCCGCCTGGATCTATCCAACGGCGATTCGGCGCTGACCGAGTACGGCTTTTTCCAGCATGAGTACACGCCCAACAAGCTGGGGCGCGACACCATCATGCACGACGCGCAGTACCCGTCGCAGATACTGTTGCCCGTCAGCCGTTAAGTCGCTCAGGGGTGAACACGCGGCCCGCCCCGGGCCGCGTGTAAGGTGCTTCACGCGGACGCTTCGGCAAGGCCGGATCCCATTAAGCGTTCATAAAATGGGGTCGGCGTTAAATGAGCTCAGTGTCACATTAATGAAATCTTAAACATGCATAAGATAGTTTTATTTCCGGGGAGCGGCCGCCAGTCAATCAGACCGCCCCGCCGGGCGTAATCCGCCGCCACCCGCAGGAAAAGAAGAGCAAGCCGGTGCGTCCCATCCGCGCTCTACCCGCAACATCCATTTTCCCAACTCCGAAATGAAACCTTTTATCGCCACTTGATGGTAGATTAGCGACCCGTTGCGCTGCAAACAGTCAGGAGGTTGCAGCGCGGCATTCGGCCACTCATGTTTTGTGCACTGGCCGCTCACGCAACCCGCATTAAATCTGGAGGAGGAATCATGAGATTTACATCGAATGCCATTGCCACCGGTTTGTTCCTTGCAGCGGCCTGCACGGTTGCGCTCGCGCAGCAGACTGTCAATATAACCATCGCCGCCGGCCAGCCACTGCGGGCCATGCCGAACTTGAATCTGGTCAACACGTTCTACGTTCCCGAAGTCACCAAGCGCGCCGCAGCCGCGGGAATCAAGATCATCTGGCGGGAGGCCTATGCCGGGTCGCTGTTGAAACCAACCATGGTGCTGCAGGGCGTGCAGGACAGCATCGCCGATATCGGTTACGAGCCGACCATTTTCCATCCGGACAAACTGCCGCTCGAGCAGATTTCCTTCCACACCCCGTTTGTCACCAGCGACGTGGTGCTGGTCAGCAGGATAATGGACAGGATGCACGAGACCTTCCCGGACTATCGCGGGCAGTACGACAAATTCGGCGTCATCCGTCTGGCGGGTGCCAGTTTTGACTCCTACGAATTGTTCACCACCACCGAGGTCAAGCGCTTCGAAGACATGAAGGGCAAGAAAATCGCCACTGCGGGCGCCGCCCTGCAATGGCTGCGCGGCACCGGCGCGACGCCGGTATCAAGCAACATGACCCTCTACTACAACAGCACCAAAACCGGCGTGGTCGACGGCTTCATCATCTTCCCCTCGGCCATCCCGGGCATGAAGTATCCGGAAGCCGCCCCCGAGGTCACCCGGGTCGGCTTTGGCGCACAGTACGCAGCGGCATTGATCGTCAACAAGAACACCTACAACAAGATGCCGCCCGCGCTGCAGCGGATCCTCAGGGAAGTCGGGCAGGAATGGACTGCGCGCTCCGACAAGGAGCAGTTCGAAGCAGGCGTTGAAGGCATGGCCTCGGTTGTAAAATATCCTAATGGACGGACCTTCATTCTGCCGCGCGCAGAGCAGGTCAAATGGGCCAATGCCATGCCCAACATCGCCAAGGAATGGGCAGCACGCGCGGAGGCCGAGAAACTTCCCGGCACCAAGGTGCTGTCAGCCTACATGGACGCCATGCGTGCCGCCGGTGCCAGCCCGGTGCGTGACTGGGACAAGAACTGAGCGTCGGATTTACTGATCTTGTCAGCTCCGTCGGCAACGCAGTCCTCACAGCTAAGCCCCGGCAGCAGTGCGCCGGGGCGCCCTGCCGGAGGCTCGTCCTGGTTTGGCCGCTTCACCCAGACACTGAATGTCATCGGCACGATACTGATCCTGGTCATGGCAGTGGCAGTCAATGCCGATGTCGTCGGCCGCGGCGGCTTCAACAGCCCCATTGCCGGGGTGACCGAATTCATCGGTCTTTCGATTGTCGCGGTGGTGTTTTTGCAAATGGCCAATACGCTGCGCGAGGAACGCCACGTATCCAATGACGTTTTCATACGCCTCGCCGGCGAGGCGTATCCGCGCGTGGTGGCCGGCCTGTATTGCAGCTACCACTTGATCGGCGCCGGGTTGATGTTCATCGTTGTCATCTACGTCTGGCCTATCCTGCGCCAGAACTACGAAGGCGGTTATTTTGCCGGCACCGCCGGCGTGGTCCAGATACCTATTTGGCCGTTCATGGCCATCGTGGTACTGGGGGCGGCAACCACTACCATCCAGTTTCTGATCGATTCCTGGACTCAGTTCATGCGCGCCTGGCGCGGCGCTCAGGGCTGATTCATGGGTGACATCGCCATAGGGGCAATCTGCCTCGCCTCCAGTCTGATTCTCATCCAGACAGGCATGAATATCGGCGTTGCGCTGATGCTCTTATCCTTCGTCGGCGTCTGGGCCATCAAGGGCCAGGTGATCGCCGGCAAACTGCTGGCAAGCTCGGTTGCCACCTCGATCGCCTCCGAGACCTATGCGGTCATCCCCCTTTTCGTGCTGATGGGCCTGTTTGTTTCCTCGACCCATATGGGCCGGGATACTTTCGATGTCGCGGCCCTGCTGATGCGCCGCCTGCGCGGCGGGCTGGGTATTGCCACCGTGGGTGCCAATACCGTGTTCGCCGCCTGTACCGGCACCACCATCGCCTCGGCCTCGGTGTTTACCAAGGTCGCGGTACCGGAGATGATGCGCCACGGCTATACGGCCAAATTTTCAGTCGGCGTGGTCGCCGGCAGCTCGGTGCTCGGCATGCTGATACCACCCAGCATCTTGATGATCATTTTCGGGGTGATTGCCAATATCTCGATTGCCGATCTCTTTACCTCCGGCATCGTGCCCGGCTTGCTGCTGGCGCTGGCCTTCTGCACCACCATCCTCATGCTCAGTTATTTCCTTCCTTCGTTCGTGACGAATGATCCGCAGGCGCTGAAAGCGGGCGCGGGAGGTCCGCTGGGCGGCACCTCCCTGTGGAGCCTCGTTGGCAAGGTGCTGCCGGTCGTGATTCTGGTGGGAACGGTCCTGGGTGGCATCTACGGAGGATTATTCACGCCGACGGAAGCCGGCGGCGCCGGCGCCCTGGCGGCCTTTTTTATTGCGCTGGCACGCCGCGAGCTCACGTTCAGGCTGTTCTGGGAGATTGCGCAGGAAACCGGGCGCGTCACCGCCGCAATCTGCTTCCTGTTGATGGCCGCAGCGCTCTACGCGCAGATGCTCACACTGTCCGGCCTGCCCTATGCCGTCGGACAGTGGCTGCAGGACGCACAACTGGGATTCCTCGCCATCCTGATCGGATATCTGCTCGTCATCATGATACTGGGCTGCTTTCTGGATTCGGTGTCGATCATGCTGATTGTGCTGCCCTTTGTGATCCCGGTTTTCGAGAGTTTCAACACCAATCTGATCTGGCTGGGCCTGGTGAGCGTGATTGCCATCGAAATCGGGCTGCTGACGCCGCCCCTGGGCATCGCCGTTTTCGTGGTCAAGGCGAATCTGGAGGACCAGAGCATTTCCACCTGGGAAATCTTCAAGGGCACCGCACCCATGACCCTGACCATGGTTGCTGTGCTTATCCTTTGCGTGCTGTTTCCCAAGCTCGCCCTGCTGCTGGTCGGGCAGCGCTGGAGTTGGTGGTAGTCCACAAACCAAGCAGCCACCATCCATATTTATTTCATACTGGAATGTTTTTTAGCCTTTTGAATACGGCAGCAGGACATTAGCACTTTTCAATTTATAGAATTACCGCGCCGCGAAAGTATTGGGAACGGTGCGCCTGGAAAACTGCAGGATCAGCCATACCGCGAACAAGATAGGCAGAATTGCCCACAGAAACACCGCGCTCACCGCCTGGGTGACCGTGGCCGCATCCACCCCGCCACCCAGACCCGCCATATTGGCCACCATGCCGGCAATGGCGGTGCCGGTGGCCTGCCCCAGCGAGCGGATGGTGGACATCGATGAGGCCGTGATGGTCTCCTCGCTTTCGGCCGCCGCCTCCATGATGCGCGCGTTGAGATGGATGTGATGCACACCCACGCCAAACCCGAGGAAGAAAGTAGCGCACAGCAAGACCCACAGGGACTCCCCGTGGATCGCCGCAAGGAAACCCGCCACTGCCACCAGCATCAGCACCGGGCCGCTATTCATCGCCAGGCGCTCGCGTGAGCCCGACCACCCGGCCACCAGGAAAGTCCCCAGCGTCCAGGAGGTGGAGTTGATGAGGTTGGTCACGCCCACCAGGAGCGGCGTGACATCGTGCACCACCTGCAGCACCAGGGGCAGCAGGATGGTGATCGAGGCTTGCGCCACACCGACGATGATCAGCATCCAGTAGCCCATGCCCACCAGATTGGACAGTGACAGCGGCCGCGAGGGAAACATGCGGTGTGCGGCGCCGGCATCAATGCGAAAGGTGAAGCCGATGCAGGCGATCGCCGCGATCAGCAGGAGCACACGCTCGACCAGTGTCTCCAACTGTCCGGCCTGCGCGATTCCCAGCACGCCGAGCGCCAGAAGTGATATGCGCAGGAAGGGAAACGCCGAATTGCCGCCCGCCTGGGTCAGGGTCTTGGGCACCTTGGTCCAGGCGACGAAACAGAACACGGCGATGAAGGGCAGGAAGCGATGGTGGCCTACACCGTGTTCAGCCTGTGGATCCTGTCCCAGCCCATCGTCAAGGGCTGAACTGGCGGCACAACTGCAATCAGGCGCCGCGCACGCGGTCTACCAGGGCCATCGCATCAAACGGTATTGAATCACCGCGCCAGGCGACATGGCCATCGGGGCGCACCAGCACCAGGCAGCTTTCGTAGATCCGCTTCGCTTCCGGTTCCGACAGCGTGACGCAGCGCAACGGCAGCCCGCGATTCAGCGCCGCGCTTTCCAGCGCGCTGGTATCCGCCGCGTCCGCGCCCAGGCGCAGGAGAACGAACTCATCACCGAACTTGTCCAAGATCGAGTGCCCGTCCTGCAACACAAGATGCGGGGCACGGGAACCCGGCCTTGCCGTCGGAATATAGATTTCCGCATCGTCCTGCGGCGCGGCCGTGCCGTCCGCCACGCAGATCGATGAATGCTCGTAGCGGTATCCGAACTGCAGGCCGGTGGTTCTGAACTCGCGACCCGTCACTTCGACCAGGTTCCTGCCGAGCGTGGAACGCAGCGCGTTACCGGCGTCAGACTCCTCTTCTATCGCCTGCAGATCTCCCCTTACGCCACTCGCATTCTCGAAATATTTTGTGGTTGCCTCCATGCCGCGCTGCCCGGCAGGCCGCCGCTCCTCGTCGTAGCTCGCAAGCAATCGCGTGCCGCCCCAGCCTTGCAGTACCGCCGCGAGCTTCCAGCCAAGGTCGGCCGCGTCGGCAATGCCGATGTTCATACCCATGCCGCCGGTGGGCGACACCTGGTGCGCGGCATCGCCCAGCAGGAACACATTGCCCTGCGAGTAGCGTTCCGCGATGGCGGCGCGGCGCGTCCACAGGCTGTGCTCGCGCCACGCCACCGCCACCGGACCGCGCACCGCGCGGGCCAGCAGCCTGGGAAACAGGGCCGCATCCGGAACCTGATCGGCTTCCAGCTCATCCAGCATCAGCCGCCAGTAACCGTTGGCTGGATCGATGGCGCGCAGACTGCCCCACAGTCCTCCCTGGTCAACGAGCTGGTAGAAATTCGCCGTCCGCGCGCCGGTCTGCGCTATCAGGTCGGGCGCGTGGAAGAAAGCGTGCAGTGAGCGGCTGAGCGCGCCGTAGCCTGAAAGGCCGATGCCCAATGTTTTTCGAATCGTGCTCGCCGCGCCATCGCAGGCGGCCAGATACCGTGCACGAAATGGATGTCGCTCTCCAGTGGCGAGATCGGTAATCTCGGCCACAACACCCGTGCCCTCCTCCACGAAGGATTCCATGCGGTGCCAGTGCAGGAGCCTGATGCCGGGCAAGCTGCGCGCCCGCGCCAGCAGAATGGGATCAAACCAGGTCTGCGGACAAACCTGCATATTGAACGGACTGAAGGGACCCGGCTTTTGCTTCCCGCGCGCAGGCCGCTCGATCCTGCCCAGCTCATAAGCGCCCAGCCGGGTCACGAAAGCCACGTCCAGCGGAAAGTCATCCGGGAACGGACAGCGCATGACCGCGTCCGCCACGCCCCAGCGGCGGCAGAATTCCATGGTGCGCGCGCTCACCTGGTTCATCTTCGGAAAAGGCACGCTGCCATCGCCCTGCTCGACCAATGTACAGGGCACGCCCCGCATGCCCAGATCAATGGCAAGCGCAAGCCCGATGGGGCCGCCGCCGGCGATCAGTACCGAAGTT
>JBCKLP010000039.1:0-16472 GCA_038903735.1 Burkholderiales bacterium
AATCAGATTCGAATGCATTCCTGGATATGAGCTCAACACCGCCACCATTGACATCGCGCCTCGCCAGGCAAATCGCGGAAGCGTCCGCAGCGCTGGATTCGATCGATGCAAGCTTCGCCTTGATCGGTGGGCTGGCGCTGGCGTCACATCGGGTAATACGAGCGACGCAGGATGTCGATTTTCTGGTCGATCTTGTAAAAGCGGATGCAATTGACGCCGAATTCGTTCGCTTGGGTTATCGATGCCTGCATCGCAGTGCGGACGCCGCCAATTACGCACGCGCCGACGAACGCCTGGACCTGATCTACGCCAGCCGCGCCATTGCAAAGCGCCTGCTTGAGCAGGCACCTCTCCTGAAATCCGCCCTGGGAAACATCAAGGTGGTCAGTGCCGAAGGGATGATCGGCTTCAAGCTTCAGGCCCTGGAAAATGATCCGCTACGCACGCAGGACCGGGAAGACATGCGCTTATTGCTGAAGAACAATAGCGCCACTCTGGACATGAGCGAGGTTCGCGGGTATTTTCGACTTTTCAATCGCGAAGCCCTGCTTGATGAACTCCTACGTTGAACCCGAAGCGGCGCCAATTGCCGCTGCCGCCGGCATAAAGTTACCAATACCGGCACCGGCGGATCCCATGCGAGCTCTGGACGATCTGATGGTAGTGGTCGAAGCCCTTTGTCCGGTATGGCCGGAACGCCCCCTGTTCAAGGACACGGGCAGGATGCTGCTTTGACCTGTTTTTAGCATTACTCGGGCCTCCATCAAACCTTTGATTTTCCGATAGAACGCCGCCAATTCCTCCAGGCCCGGCACCGCGCGGATTTACGTAGAATGCGCGACGAGCGAAGAATCGCAATAGATATCGTTGATCCAGAGTTTCAGAAGGAATCCCTATGCCCATCATGACCGGCGGACAGGCACTCGTGCAGCAGTTGAAGCGCGAGGGCATCGACACAATCTTCGGCCTGCCCGGCATCCAGATGGACTGGGTGTTCGACGCCCTGCACGAGGAAAATGCGCACTTCAAGCTCTACCATCCGCGTCACGAGCAGGCCTGCGTCTACATGGCCGACGGCTACGCGCGCGCCAGCGGCCGGATCGCGGTCGCGCTGATGGTGCCGGGACCGGGCCTGCTCAATGCAGCCGGGGCGCTCTCCACGGCCTATGCCGTCTCATCCCCGGTGTTCGTGGCGACCGGCAACATCGAATTGAAGAACATCGACAAGGGCAAGGGCCTGCTGCACGAAATAAAAGATCAGTTGGGCATGATCGCGCACGTCACCAAGTACCAGGCGCTGGCGCGATCACCCGGCGGAATTCCGGGACTGGTGCGCGAGGCCATGCGACAGCTCACCACTGGTCGCCCGCGCCCGATTTCGATCGAAGTGCCACCGGATATCTACGAAACGAAGGCTGAGGTGGCGCTCATCGAGCCCGTTCCCTCCGAGCGGCCGGTGCCGGACCCCGAGCTCATCGCCAAGGCCGCGCGGCTGCTCGGCGCGGCAAAGCGGCCGCTGATCTTCGCCGGTGGCGGCGTCATTGCGGGAGGCGCGTGCGAAGCGTTGCGCCAGATTGCCGAGCTGCTCCAGGCGCCGGTCATCCAGAGCGTGAACGGCAAAGGCGCCCTCTCCGACCGCCACCCGCTGTCCTTGCCGCTGCGCGCCATGGCCGAGGTCGGGCCCGACACGGATGTGGTGCTGCTGGTCGGAACGCGCTTCGTGCAGGGGCTGATGAGCCAGGTGGTGCAGCCCTGGGTGAACGGGAAAACGATCGTGCACCTCGACATCGATCCCTCGGTCATCGGCAGCACCTACCCGACCACCGTGGGCATCGTTTCAGACGCGCGCCTGGGCCTCGCCGCCCTTGCCGAGGCGATTACAAAGCACAACATCAAGCGTGCATCGCGCCAGGAGGAGATGTCAGACCTGAAGCATTTTCTCGATGAAGACGCGCGTCGGCAAAGCCCACAGGCCGATTACGCACATGCCATACGCGAAGCCCTGCCTGAGGACGGCGCCTTCGTGCAGGAATCGACCCAGGTCGGCTACTGGTCGGCCCAGGCCTTCCCCGTGTACCAGCCGCGCACCTATTTCACCTCGGGCTACCAGGGCACACTCGGCTACGGTTTCGCGACGGCGCTGGGTGTGCAGGTCGGCATGCCCGGCCGCAAGGTGGTGTCGATCAACGGTGACGGGGGCTTCGCCTACAACGTGATGGAGCTCGCCACCATGGCCGAGCACAAGATCCCGCTCACCGCCATTGTGTTCAACGACAACGCCTACGGCAATGTGAAGCGCATCCAGCAAACGCGCTTCGGCGGCCGCACCATTGCGTCCGACCTGCACAACCCGGACATGATGAAACTTGCCGAAGCCTACGGCGTCGAGGGGCGGCGGGTGAAATCACCCGCGGAATTGAAGGCAACGCTGCTCGAAGTGTTCAAGCGCAACGAACCGGTGCTGATCGAGGCCCCGGTCGGACCGATGCCCTCCGTCCAGTTCAAGACGCGGGTGGATGCGCGACAACCGGCGGCGGCTTCGAGCTAGTTGACTCGCTGTGCCCGCCACGGATGTCTGGTGTTGCCGGATACATACTGGCCGCTCAGGCGGCCTGCGCTGATGCGCCCCTGAAACCGCAGCACCTGCCCCGCGTCAGTCAACTGGAACGACAGCGCATCGCCTTTCAGCACGGCGTTTTCGATCGCCACCATGCCGGCGCGCAACTTTGCCGTTCCCTCGACCCTCTGGTAGCGCTGCTTGAAGTCCAGTTCCAGCTCCATCGTGCCCTTGGTCGTGGCAATGCGCGAGCGCCAATGCCCCTCCACTTGCGCAGGCACCACCCAGGTATAGATCCAGCTCGCTTTCTCGACGCCCACGGTTTTTTCCGGCGCATCGACTTTTTCCTGAGCGTCCGGCTCCCAGTCGCCGATGCCATAGTCGTGTGACACGATGCGTGTGCCGGGTTTGAGCGCGAGCAGCGTCGGCTTGAGCACCAGGTTGTACTCGGGCAGCAGGTACATGGTCACCACCGAGGCCTTGCCAAGATCGGTATCAAAAATATTTTTTTCGATGAAATTTGCCCGGTCGGAAACACCCGCCTTGCGCGCATTGTTGTTGGCAAGCTTCACCAGACGCGCGTCGTAATCAACGCCGAAGCCGCGCGCTTTCATTTCCAACGCTGCCGTGATGATGATGCGCCCGTCACCGGACCCCAGGTCGATCAGGAAATCGCCGGCGCGCACACCGGCCATGCGCAGCATGGTGTCGACAACAATCTTTGGGGAAGGCACATAGGGTGTTTCCTCGGTGATTTTCGGCTTCTCGTCCTGCGACAGCGCCGGGAGCGGCAATGCTGCGCACACCAGGGCAAGCGCGACCCGGGCCGCGAGATTGAAATTTTTCAAGCCATTCCTTTCATCATGACAATCCATTCCGCGGATTATCCCGCCTCGCGGAACCCGAAGATTCATCCATGCCAACCGCCGGTTCAGGTCCCGACCTTTTCCGGGCAGCCCGCCATAAAGCGGGGGATCCGGCATCGGGCAATTCCCAATGCAAAAATCCGCATCGCAATGCGGATACGCGATGCTATTTTCGCATGTCCCACGGGTCCGGGCCCAAACGCATTCCACAAACGCATTCCACCTTGACCTTCCCGAGTACCCTACTGGTTATGGCGCAGAATCATTCCGGTTTCACGCCAGTCGTATTGATGATTTTCAGCCACATGGCAATCTCCCTTTTCAGCTTGTCGGCAAACTCGGGCTGTGAAAGCGCCTCAACGTCCGTTCCCTGATTGACAAGTGTCGTCTTGATCTCGGGCAAGGCGAGAATTTGATTGATTTCGCCGTTCAACCTGGTGACTATGGCATTGCTGGTTTTCCCAGGCGCAAAAAACGCGACCCAGGAGCGTTCTTCAAACCCCGGGAATCCGGATTCACTAACCGTGGGCACCTGGGGCAAATCATCCACTCGCTTCAGGCTGGAAACGGCAAGCGCTTTCATTTTTCCCTGCTTGATAAACGGCAGAGGCCCGCCCAGCGATGCACTCAGCAATTCCACCTGATTGCCCAGAACTGCCGTCGTGGCAGGCGCGCCGCCTTTGAACGGAATGTGGTTTGCCTTGATTCCCGCCAGTGTGTTGAAAAGGTATTCCGCAGCCAGATGCGAGGAAGTGCCAACACCCGCTGTTGCGAATGCCAGCGGCTTGCCCGACTGCTTGCTCATCTTTATCAGTTCCTGCAGATTATTGGCAGGATGTGACACGCTTACTGTGAAGAGGCCTGGAGAAGACCCTGTCATGGCCACAGGAATCAGATCTTTCTCAAGATCGAATCCGGAATCCTTGTATAGATTCACGTTGATGGAGATCGCAGCGGTATGCACCAGCAGGGTATAACCGTCAGGGGCCGCGTCGGCCACATTTTTGGCAGCGATATTGCCTCCGGCGCCACCACGGTTGTCCACGATGAATGGCTGGCCAAGACGATCACCCAGTTTCTGGGTAATCAGTCGCGCGGTGCGATCGGCAAATCCGCCTGCGGCGAAGGCCACAATCACCCGCACGGGCTTCGCGGGATAGGTCTGAGCCTGTGCCGTAGCCGATGCGGAAATGAGCAGCGTAGTCGCAGTGAGGGCCGCAAAAACCGGCTTATGCATTGAAAAGCAGCTGGTTATCATCTTTCATTCTCCTTTTTCTGGTTCGGTATTGTAGCTTGCAACCCTGGAATAACTCCACGCCTTTCCACCCCAGATTCCCGGCACCTAATCTCAAAATCCACCTCCCAGAACAATGGCTGCGCCAGGCCGCAAAATTTTCCCGCGACTATTCGAGCCCGCGTGTCACATCGTTGAACAAATCGTCTATTTTCAGTTCGTGCGGGATGATGCGTTGCTGCCAGGCATACTGCGCCGCCATTTCGAAATTGCGCTTGTTGTTTGAATAGCCTATCGGCCGGTAGTCGATGCCATCCGCCCCGATTGCCTCGTTGGCGGCTTTCTTGCCTTCCTTCATCATGCGGAAAATTTCGCACACCGCATCGGGGCTGGATTTGAGCAGCGACTCCTTCACCACGATGACGTGATTGAGCTGGATCGCGTTATAGCGCTGGTGCCACGCGGCAATTTCCCTGGCCGGGTCCTCGATCACCGATTTTATATTCGGCAGCTTGAGATCAGGCGCCATGACCACGGCCGCGTCGAGCTGGCCGGCCAGCAGCATTTTCATGAAGGTCTGCCCGTGCGGGGCGCGCTCGCTGTCGGCCGGGTCCTGGTACTCCGGGACATGGCCGTCCTCGAAGGTCACCCAATGGATCTTCGAGAGGTCCACACCATAGTCGTTTTGCAGGATGCCGCGAATCCAGGTGGGGGTGGTCTGCGAATAGGTGCGCACACCGACCCGCTTGCCCTCGAGGTTCTTGGTGGTGATCGTCCCGAAATCGGAATTGTAGGCAAGCTGCGGATGCTGGAAACGGCCTGAAATCACCGCCGGCAGCGCAGCGATTGGCTTGCCCCAGCCGCGCGCCTGCAGATAGGTCATGATGGCCAGCTCCGCAACGTCGAACTCGCCTGCAATCACCTGCTTGAATGCGTCATGCGGCACATCGGCCTTGACGAAATCCAGGGATATCAGATCCGATTTGATCTGGCCGTTTTTCAGGGCCATGGTGTTCGGGTAATCGCCAAGCATGGCGCGTAGTTTCAAGGTGCTCATTACCAGTCTCCCTTTACTGAATTATTTGTCGGCCAGCGCCGGATACAGGCTTTGCGCCGTCTTGCGGAAAATATTGATCTGGTCCTTCTCGGGCAGAAAGGCGAGCGCCGCCTTGCTCTCTTCGAGAATTTCCTTCAGGGAGCCGGTCGCCGCAGGGTAGTTCGAGCCCCAGGCAATGCGCGACGACCCGAATTCGCCGACCACCTTGCTGAAAAAGGTTTCCGCTGTCGCTTTGCCTTTTTGGACTGCGCGCGCGCTGTTGCTGGTGAGTTTCAGGTGAACGTTGGGATACTTCACCAGTTCGAACAGCGGCGCCGCCTTGGCGTAGGGCGGGCCGTCGTCCATCTCGACACCCATGAGGTGATCGATCACGACACGCACCTTGGGAAAACGCTCCACCAGCGTCTTCACCATGGACAAGCCAGGCACCCGCACCTGCAGGCACACCGCAATATTCAATTCCTGTGCTGTCTCCCATGAGGGAAACGAGCGCGGATCATCCAGCCAGGTGGACTGCGTGGTCATGGTGCTGCCCACCGTGAACAGGCGATAACCCGTGAGCCCGCGGCTGAGCCAGTGGCGGATGCGCTCCGGACCGGTGTCGGCGAGCACGTCCACCGAGAACACGCCGGTGAAGCGGCTGGGATAGGCGGCAATCGAATCCGCCAGATAGGTGTTGTCGTGGCCGTAACATGTGGATGCCTGCACCACGGCAGATTTCTCGATCCCGGCCTCGTCCATGGCCTTGACCATTTGCTCCGCAGTAACCGGGCGCTCCTTCGACCAGACCGATTGATTTCCGCCCAGCGGCGCGCGCGGATACTTCACCTCATCGGTGGTGATGACGTGCGGATGAATATCGATGCATTTGAATGTCATATCGCGTTTCCTGTCTCAAAAATATGGGTTTCTGATAGCTGCGGCGGGTAACCCCGCACTTGCGCTAAAGATCGACAAACACTTCCGCTGCGCTGAACTTTCTCGGGATCATGCCCTGCTGGTGCGTGTATTCGATCATGGTATTGATCGAGGCAAGATTGTCCTTGACACCATAGGGCAGCGGATCGCCGAGCAGGGGCATGAATCCCGCGTATTTTTTGTCATCGGCGGTTTCAATCTTGCCCGCTCGCAGGCCGGCGACATAACGGTTCTTGCCTTCGAGGAAGGCGTCGTACAGGGATTTTGCCAACCACGGATGCTCGGCGAGCAGCTTGTCCTTCACCACAATCAGTCCGTGCATGGGATACACGCCGGTGCGCTTGTACCAGGCAGCCTCGAGTTCCGCCGCGTTCGCAAACAACTCGTTATAAACCGGGGGGGCCACCTGCTGCTTGTCCTCCCAGCCGGCCACTGGAGCGCCCTCGCGACCGATGCCGGCACGCGCGTTGAAGCCCGCCTGGATCTCGCCGGCCTCCATCAATTTCACCAGCGACTTGCCTTCCGGCGCATGGATGACATTGGAGGGCAAGGGCATCTGCGTGACGTGCTCCTCGTCATCCACCACCCAGGTCACTTTTGAATTGTCCACACCGTATTCACTGGCCAGGATGCCGCGCGTCCACACGCCGGTAGTCACCGAGTAGGCGCGCACGCCGACTTTTTTGCCTTCGAGGTCTTTCGGATTGCGGATACCGGCATCGTCGCGGCAAACCAGACCGCCGTGGTGAAAGCGGCGCATCACGAACACCGGCAACGCGGTGAACGGCGACCCATAGGCCTTGGCGATCAGATAAGTCATGGGCGCCAGTTCGCACACATCGAACTCCAGGTCGCGCACCATGCGGCGGAACGCCTGGATGATCGGGTCCACTTTGATGAAATTCGCCTGCACGTCCTTGATCGGGATGCTGCCATCCTTGATCGCAAGCGTGTGGGCGTAATTGGCAATGGCAATATCCAGCTTCAACGGCGTTGGCATCGTGACAGGTCCTCGATGATTCAGATTGGCAAAAGGGGTTCGGTCAGGATTACTGACGGGGGATGTTGGCGCTTTCGATTACCGTTTTCCATTTGGCAATGGTGGTGATCATCAACTGGCGCGCCTCTTCGGGCGTGCTGCCCCTGGCCTCCGCGCCGATGTCGCGCATCTTCTGAATCACCTGCGGATCCGAGAGCGCGTTGTTGATCTCCCGGCTCATGCGGTCAACCACCGGCCTGGGTGTTCCCGCGCGCGTGGAGATGCCGTTCCAGGACGAGGACAGGAAGCCCGGAATACCGCTTTCCTCGATTGTCGGCACGTTGGGCATGGCATCGAAGCGTTTGTTGCCGGCCACGCCGAGCAGGCGCACGGAGTTGGCACGGATATTCGAAATCACCGCCGGCAGAATCTCGAAAGCCACATCGAGATTGGTCGAGCGAAGCGCGAGCAGCAAGTCAGGGGAGCCCTTGAATGGGACGATCTGCCCGTCAATTTTCCCCAGCGACTTGAACAATTCCGCGGTGAGATTCTGCGTGGAGCCAACACTGATGCTGCCAATATTGAGTTTGCCGGGATTGGCACGGGCAAAGGAGAGCACCTCCTTCACGGATTTGAAGCGGGAATCGGGTCCGGTGACCATCACCAGATCGAAGTAAGCCAGCGTCGAGAGTTGTGTGAAGTCACGCAGCACATCGAAGGGCAGCGTCTTGAAAAGCGTGGTGCTGATGGCCGTGCCATTGCCGGCAACGAGCATCATGTGCCCGTCGGGCTCGGTCTGTAACGCGGCATTGGCCGACACAATCATTCCGGCGCCAGGGCGATTCTCGATCACCACCTGCTGGCCGATGTTTTCGGACATTTTCTGCGACATGATGCGCGCAGTGATGTCGGCCACGCCACCAGGCGCGAACGGCAGGATGAAGCGTATCGGCTTGGCGGGCCAGTTCTGCGCAGATACCACGCCGCAAGCAAAGGCGAGCAATGCGCCAAGTGACAGGTGAACCAGCAGATTTCTTGACCCGTTCATGATGGGCTCCTTTTTCGGCTGTTATGGAAAAAGCCAGCGCGCAATTGCGGCGACAGTACCGGCACGCCCTCCAAGAGGCGTCGGATTATGAATCATCGTCCTCGGAAGCATTAGCGTCCAATGAAAAAAATTGCTCTTATCATTACCAAACGGTAATGAACAACCCCGCGGCAAGCCGCGGGGTATCAAAGACCAAAGAAAAAAGTGTGCGCCCCAAGGGGCGGGGAGTTGAACCCAGAGAGATTCAATTTCTCCTCGCGAAAACGTCAACTATGGCTGAGCGCCTGTGCCGGAATCTGGCGGGCCATCCGCCTGCAAACGGTACCCTTTTGATAAAAGCGAGGAGCGGCCTCCCGTACTAATCCTCGTCGACGCGGCGTGCACCGTTATAGCGCCGCGCCCAATAGCCATCGCGCATGTCCTCCACCCGCACCGCGCGGCCGGGCCTGGGGGAGTGCACAAAGCGATTGTCACCAAGATATATGCCCACATGCGAGAAAGCATGGCGCAGGGTATTGAAGAACACCAGATCGCCCGGCCGCAAATCGGCAGACGAAACTGGCGCTCCGGTGCGGCTTATCTGCCAGGAGGTTCGCGGCAGTGCGAGACCGAGATTCTCGCGAAACACGAGGCCGACAAACCCGGAACAATCGAATCCGCTCTCCAGACTGTTGCCACCGCGACGATAGCGGATTCCCACCAGATCCAAGGCACTATCGAGGAGTTTCGCGATCCTGTCGCCCCTGCCTTCCACCGATTCCGTGAGGGTGTGCAAAGGCGGCTGCTCGGCGGCAATTCCGGTAGGAACCGACAGCACACTGGCAGTCAGGAGGGCAATCAGGCTGGCGAATATTTTCATGGCGGCGAAATATAGCCTGACAGACGCCGGGGGGCAAGCCCGCCCCGCCCCGCCCGCCCCGACCCGTTAGAATGGGCCATTGCAGTTGACCGGCTCGCATTCTCTTGATAATCAACGAAACAGCAGACCCGCACGCTCCGACGAAACTCGGTTCGGTGGTCAAGTGGCAGGAAAAAGGACTGCCGCGTCAGGCACGCTGGCGCTCAGAAAATGGTGCGCCGCCCCCGGCACGCGTGGTGATCTCCGATGATCGCATCAGTGCGGATGCGGCCTACCGCGTCGCCTGCGAGGGTACAGCGATGCTCTGGCGCGGCGATTTTCAAAATGCGCGCCAGCGCCTGCAGGCGCTGGCGCGGCGCACCGTCAGCGGCAAAAACCGTGAAACAGCCGTCACCCCTGCCCTCGGATTTCCTGCTGCGTTTCATCGCCATCGCATGGCGCAGGCACAGCGCGCACGCACGTTGGGCATGCTGCTGCTGCCGCTCACGGCGGAACACCATGTGCCGCTGCCACGCGCACCCGATATCCGGCTGGCCTGCGAAGAAGCCTGGGGAAAAGCTGACGAGCCCTGTCTGGTATCACTGCGCGAACTGCTGGGCGTCATCGGCGCTTATGAGTGGCGCAAAAAAGGCGTGGAGCTTGCCGCTCTGGGCGGGCGCATTCATCCCCATTACGGCGTGTTCTCGCCGCAACGCGGCGAATATGTGGATCTGGTCGCGGCGGAACCCTTGCCTGAAGCGCTTCTGGCAAATACCCCTGCCATGGATATCGGCACTGGCACGGGCGTGCTGGCGGCAGTGCTCGCGTATCGCGGCGTTGCGCGGATCATTGCCAGCGAAAACGATCCACGCGCACTGCTCTGTGCACAGGAAAATCTGGCACGCCTGGGCTATGAAAATCAGGCCACGGTGGTGCGGGCGGACCTGTATCCCGAGGGCCGGGCAGGCCTGGTGGTCTGCAATCCGCCCTGGCTGCCGGGCAAACCGGGATCGGCGATGGATCATGCCATTTACGATCCAGGGAGCCGCATGCTGCGCGGGTTTCTTGCCGGACTCTCAACCCACCTTGCGCCACAAGGCGAAGGCTGGCTGATCCTTTCCGATCTCGCTGAACACCTGGGGCTGAGGCCGCGAGCCGAACTGCTTGCCATGATCGAAACGGCAGGCCTGCGGGTGCTCGGGAGGCGCGACATCAAGCCGCGTCATCCACGCGCCGCTGATTCCGGAGATTCGCTGCACGTGGCGCGCGCCGCTGAACTTACCTCGCTGTGGCGGCTCGCCGCCGCCTGATTGGCGGCTCGCCGCCGCCTGATACACCCTGCCGGGTGACATAGCGTATGCCTGTGCGCTGGATCGCCCACCTGGACATGGATGCCTTTTACGCATCCGTGGAGTTGCTGCGCTATCCGCAATTGCGCGGCCAGGCTGTTGTCGTCGGCGGGCGGCGGGCGCATCAACCCGAGCGCCAGGCCGACGGCACATTGCGTTTCTCGCAGTTGCGGGACTATGCCGGCCGTGGCGTGGTCACCACGGCCACCTACGAGGCGCGCGCCTTTGGCGTGCATTCGGCGCTGGGCCTGATGAAAGCCGCTGCACTGGCGCCGCAGGCCGTGCTGCTGCCTGCGGATTTCGACGAATACCGCCGCTATTCCCGGCTGTTCAAGAACGCTGTCGCCGAGGTGGCCCCACTGATCGAAGACCGCGGCATAGACGAAATCTATATTGACCTCACCGCCATCCCTGGCGCCCAGGATGGCGCGCCTGGCATTCCACACGCAGGGGTTCTTGCCATCGCCCGGGAAATCAAGTCGCGGGTACGCGCTGCCACTGGACTCAGCTGCTCGATTGGCGTCACGCCGAACAAACTGCTTTCCAAACTGTGCTCCGAACTGGACAAACCCGACGGGCTTACTCTCTTGACGCACGGCGACATTCCCGCGCGCATCTGGCCGCTGCCGGCCCGCCGCATCAATGGTATCGGCCCCAAGGCTGCGGCCCGGCTGGAGGCACTCGGCATCCATAGCATAGGTGAGCTCGCAGCCGCCGACCCATTGCGACTGGTGGACGAATTTGGCGCCAACTACGCCACCTGGTTGCAGGATGCGGCGCATGGGCGCGATGAGCGCGGCATGGTCACGCATCGGGAATCCAAATCGCTCAGCCGCGAAACCACGTTTGAGCGCGATCTCGATCCACGCAAGGATCGAGACATGCTGGGCGCGATTTTCACCCAGCTGTGCGAGCAAGTCGCCGCCGATCTCGCCAGCAAGGGTTACGCCGCGAAAACCATCGGGGTAAAACTTCGCTACGATGATTTCAGGATCAGTACCCGGGAACTCACATTGCCTGCGCACACCCAGGATGCGAAAACCATCCGCCTCTGGGCAGGACAGTGCCTCAGAAAGCAGCCGCTGCAACGCCGCATCCGCCTGCTGGGAGTACGTACGGGAAACCTGGCGAGCATTGACGCACTAGGGCGCAAATCAATTCCCTCATCGACTGCAGAAAAACCGCAGCTTGATCTTCCCCTGAATGACCCCGAATAAGGCGCCTGTCTTCGGGCGCAACGGGTGGGTGGCTATGCACTCATCTGACACCTGTGCCCCCGAAAAGCCGCGGTATATGGCGTCGCCGAGGGAATCCAGGCCGAATCAAAGCCCTGCTGTCGCGACGCGGGAGCGCGTGTAGACTCCCGGAAAAATATTCTGCTGCGCTTTCGGCAAACGCACTCCGGGAAACAGGGAGATAGACGATGATTTTTTCCAAACTGCTGCCACAGGAGGGCAATTTTTTTCAATTGTTCAATCAGCACGCCGAATGCGTAGTGAATGCCGCAAACGCCCTGGTCCAGCTCGTGGCCAACTATGACGATGTGCACCTGCGCGAGAAATTCACCCGCGAGGTGGACGACGCGGAACATGCCGCGGATCGCATCACCCACGAAGTCAACAAGACGCTGCACAAGACTTTCATCACGCCCATTGATCGTGATCATATTCATTCGCTCATCAGCATCATGGACGACGTGGCCGATTTGATCCAGGATTGCGCGGAGGCCATGTCACTGTACGACGTGCGCCACATGACCGACGAGATTACACGCCTGACCGATCTCAGCGCGAAATGCTGTCATCGCGTGAGCCACGCCGTTTCGCTCATTGGCAACATCTCCAGGCCCGAAACCGCCGAGGCCGCGCTCAAGACCTGCGAGGAAATCGACCAGCTCGAATCCGATGCCGACCGCGTGCTGCGCGCGGCGCTGAGCAAGCTGTTTCGCACTGAACCCGATGTGCGCGAGCTGATCAAGCTCAAGGCAATTTATGAGCTGCTGGAGACCATCACCGACAAATGCGAAGACGTCGCCAACGTGATCGAGGGCATTGTCCTCGAGAACTCCTGATTCAGGCGTCGCATGGGCAATGGCGAGGTAGTGTTATGGGTGATTATCATGCTGGTGGCATTGGCGCTGGCCTTCGATTTCATGAACGGCTTTCACGATGCGGCCAATTCAATTGCCACCGTGGTTTCCACCGGCGTTCTCAGGCCGGGACAGGCGGTTCTGTTTGCCGCTTTTTTCAATTTCGTGGCGATTTTCGTATTTCATCTGAGCGTCGCGGCCACCGTGGGCAAAGGCATTGTCGATCCCGGCAGCGTCGACACCCATGTGGTTTTCGGCGCTTTGATAGGTGCGATCACCTGGAATCTCCTCACCTGGTATTACGGCATCCCCAGCAGCTCTTCGCATGCGCTGATCGGCGGAATCGTCGGCGCAGTGCTTGCAAAGGCGGGCACCTCTTCGCTGATATCCGCTGGAATATTGAAAACGGTGGCGTTCATTTTTATATCGCCCTGCCTGGGTTTCCTGTTGGGCTCGGGAATGATGGTTCTGGTTGCCTGGACCTGCCGCCGTGCCACGCCCGCGCGCGTAGACCGCTGGTTTCGTCGCCTGCAGTTGGTATCGGCGGGCGCCTACAGCCTGGGGCACGGGGGTAACGACGCGCAGAAAACCATAGGCATCATCTGGATGCTGCTGATCGCCACCGGCTACACCTCGGCAACCGCGAGTTCACCTCCGTACTGGACAATTCTTTCCTGTTACCTGGCCATAGCCCTGGGTACGATGTTTGGCGGCTGGCGAATCGTCAAGACAATGGGCCAGAAAATCACCAAGCTCAAACCGGTGGGTGGCTTTTGCGCGGAGACAGGCGGCGCGATTACGCTGTTTCTCGCCACTGGTCTGGGCATACCGGTATCCACCACCCACACCATCACCGGCGCCATTGTGGGCGTGGGCGCAACCCGGCGCGCCAGCGCCGTGCGCTGGGGTGTTGCCGGCAACATAGTCTGGGCCTGGATTTTCACCATTCCGGCCAGCGCTTTCGTTGCCGCAGTCGCCTACTGGCTTAGCATGCTGATTTTCTGAGTCCCCCTGCACATGCGCACATCGCTGCGGGAACGACCATGGGCGCGTACGGGGTGTTCGTGCTGGGTGTTCGTGCTGGGTGTTCGTGCTGGGTTGTTCGTGCTGTTGCGAGTTCGTGCTTGCGTGCATTTCTGCCGTGGTGTACAACAAACGACACGTAACTTGGAGGAGTTCAGCATGATTAAGTTTGGGTTCGCCGCAATTTCCGCTGCAGCATTGTCCCTGATGGTGCCCTCGCCCTGGGTCCATGCGCAGGCCTTCCCCACCAAACAGATGACCATCGTGGTGCCCATCGGGCCCGGCGGTGGCTACGACTTTACCGGCCGCCTGCTTGGCGAGGGTATCTCCAGGGAACTCGGACAGCCCGTGGTGGTGGAAAACCGCCCTGGCGCGGGAACAGTGGTGGGTACCCAGTACGTCGTGAAGAGCGCCCCGGACGGCCACACCATGGTGGTCGGCGGCATTGGCAGCATTGCCCACGTCCAGGCCCTGGTCAAGGATCTGCCCTATAACCCGGCCACCGATCTGGTGCCCCTGCAACTGGTCAGCACCAACACTTATACGCTTTCGGCCCGTTCCGATTTCGGTCCGAAGAACCTGCAGGAGATCATCACCTTCGCCCGCGCCAATCCCGGTAAGCTGACCATCGGCACGCCCGGTCAGGGCACCGGGCAGACAGTGGCTGCCTTGCTCCTGAAAAGCCTCGCAGGTATTGATCTGGTGGAAGTCCAGTACAAGAACGCACCGCCCATCTATATCGACATGATGGCCGGCCGCGTGGATCTGTTCTTCGATGCAACCGGTACGGCGCTGCCATTCGTGCGCAGCGGCAAGGTACGCGGCATTGCCACCTCCGGCAACGAGCGCGATTTCGTCATGCCGGAAATGCCCACCGCCAAGGAAAGCGGGCTGCCCAATATGGTCCTGGAAAACTGGACCGGCCTGTTCGTGCCCGCAGCCACACCGCGGCCCATCGTGATGCGCCTGCGGCAGGCAATCAACACAGTGGCCGCCTCACCGGACTTCAGAAAACAGATGACTGCGCGGGGATACGGGCTGTACTCCCCGCCCGATGTGGATGCCTTCATCAAGGCCGAAATCCAGCGTTGGCCGCCGCTGCTGGCGAAGGCGGGCCTGAAGCCGCAGTAAGCCGGGTAACTCGCGCGCAGGGAGCACCCCAAAGTGGCCGTTTCCCGCCTGGAGCGTGACACCTTTGGCGATATAGAGGTTCCCGCCGATCGCCTCTGGGGTGCGCAGACACAGCGCTCACTGGAGAACTTCCGCATCTCCGGGGAGCGCATGCCCCAGGAATTGATCCGCGCGCTGGCCCAAGTCAAGCGCGCCTGCGCCCAAGTCAATGGCGAACTGGGCGAACTGCCGGAACCAACAGCGCGCGCGATCTGTGACGCCGCCGACGAGGTACTGAAGGGGTTGCACGAGCAGGAGTTTCCACTGGTGGTATGGCAGACCGGTTCCGGAACGCAGACCAACATGAACATGAACGAGGTGCTCGCCAACCGCGCCTCGGAAATTCTGGGCGGCAAGCGAGGCGAGGGGCGCCTCGTGCATCCCAATGATCATGTCAACCGCGGACAGTCCTCCAACGACGTGTTTCCGACTGCCATGCATGTGGCGGCAATGCAGGCCATTGAAGGTAAGCTGATTCCAGGACTGACGATTCTCCGTGACACGCTGGCCGGAAAGTCCGCTGCATTCGCCGCCATCGTCAAGATCGGCCGCACCCACCTGCAGGATGCCACGCCGCTGACACTGGGCCAGGAGTTCTCTGCTTATGTCGCGCAACTGGAGCATGGCATCGCCCACCTGCGCGCTGCACTGCCGCACCTGGCCGAACTGGCGCTGGGTGGCACCGCTGTCGGCACCGGCCTTAACACCCATCCGGAATTCGGGACTCGCGTGGCGCAGGCGCTTGCCCGTGCCACCGGGCTGCCGTTCGTCACGGCGGCCAACAAATTCGAGGCGCTTGCCGCCAACGATGCACTGGTGCATGCCCATGGCGCGCTCAAGACGATTGCGGTCTCACTCAACAAACTGGCCAACGATATTCGCTGGCTCGCCTCGGGGCCGCGAGCAGGCTTTGGTGAAATCAGCATCCCGGAAAACGAGCCCGGCAGTTCCATCATGCCTGGAAAGGTGAATCCAACCCAGTCCGAGGCGCTCACCATGCTTTGCGCGCAGGTGCTGGGAAACGATGTCGCAGTGAACATTGGTGGCGCGTCGGGAAATTTCCAACTGAATGTGTTCAAGCCGCTCATCATCCACAATTTCCTGCAGAGTGCGCGCCTGCTTGCCGACGGGGCCCGCAGCTTCGAGGAGCACTGCGCGCGCGGCATAGAACCCAATCGCGAGCGCATACAGACACTGCTGGAGAGTTCATTGATGCTGGTCACCGCCCTCAATCCGCACATCGGTTACGACAAGGCCGCGGAGATTGCCAAGAAGGCGCACCGCGAGGGCTCCAGCCTGCGTGAGGCCGCCCTCCAGCTCGGGCATGTCAGCGCCGAGCAATTC
>JBCKLP010000040.1:0-16321 GCA_038903735.1 Burkholderiales bacterium
GTCGCTAATTTCTTGCTGCCAATCTTGACCCGCGCACGCAGCAACCCCCGCACACGCAGCAACCCGATGGTGCGCACGATGTGAGCTCCCAACTGCGCCTCGGCCCCAAAGACATGCTCAACCCAGACCCGAACTCGGGACTTTTCTGTATTCGAGGCTTTCTGTTCTGCCCTCAACGGATGATTGCGCGCCCCCTTCTCGCTGCCATCAAATATCTGGGTCGCGCTCATCAGACCCGAAGTGGTGCAACGCTTTTCACGCAGACCAGCACGCAGACCAGCGCTGACAAAACCAGCCGTTTGCGCGATACTCCGCGAAAGGGAATTCAGGGTCGATGCCAGGGACCGGTTTTAGTGGAGGAGTGCAGGCGGTGGAAATGCGTGGAACCAAATTGGAGATTATCGAGCGAGGTACAGGAAAGCCCCTGCTTTTTCTGCATCCGCATATTGGACTGCATGGCTCGGATGCGTTTCTGGAAAAGCTTGCCGCCGAAGCTCGGGTGCTGGCGCCCTCGCATCCGGGTTTTGGACGAACCGGAGTGCCGGCGGGCTTTACCAGTGTCGATGACATCGCCTATTTTTATCTTGACCTGCTGGAGCAGCTCGATCTGCGCGAGGTGCTGGTGGTGGGTTCATCCTTCGGCGCCTGGATCGCGATGGAGCTTGCGGTCAAGACCACGCAGCGAATATCGCATCTGGTTCTGTTAGACCCGGTTGGCGCAAAATTCGGCCCACGCGAACAAAGCGACGTTGTGGATATTTTTGCGGTCGCGCAGCCGCGGCTGCACGAGCTTTCCTTTCATGATGTGGTGCACGCGCAGCGCGACTATGCATCCATGTCGGACGAGGACCTGGCGATCATCGCGCGCAACCGGGAATCCTCGGCGCGCTACGCCTGGAATCCCTATATGTACAACCCCAAGCTCGCGCAACGCCTGCACCGCATCACGGTCCCTACGCTGGTAATGTGTGGCGCGAGCGACCGGCTGATGGCCCCGGGCTGGGGCAGGCACTATGCCAATGCCATAGCGGGGGCCGGCGCAGGACGTTACCTCGAGATCGCCGCGGCCGGACATTTCCCGCACATCGAGCAACCCGGCGAGCTCGCCAGGCACGTGCATGAATTCGCACGTGCGGCCGTTCCCACCGCGGCATGATCAATCACGTCCCGGACCTGCGAACCGCCGTGCCGACATTGAAGCAATAAGGAAATCACCCGCATGAGAATCTACTTCTTCACCGAGCAACCGTATCCCGACGCCTGGCGCGAGGACGTCAAATCGCTGCGCGTCAATATTCCCAACCGAGAATGCGACCCGCGAGTCGCCGCCGATCTGTTTCACCGCCACCAGGACGAGTGGTGCATGGCCGACGAGTTGGGCCTGGACATCATGGTCAACGAGCATCACGCCACGGCCACCTGCCTGACGTCGATTTGCACCATCACCCTGGGAATACTTGCCCGCCTGACCAAGCGTGCCCGCATACTCACTCTGGGCATGCCGATAGCCAATCGCGTCGACCCGGTTCGCATTGCCGAGGAGTTCGCCACCATCGACGTCATTTCGCGCGGGCGCTTCGACATGGGCCTGGTGCGCGGTGTGCCCTACGAGGTGCCGCTTGCGCCGCGCTCGGCGGTGGGACATATGGACCGCTTCTGGGAGGCGCACGATCTGATCATCAAGGCGCTCTCGACTCGCGACGGCCCGTTCGACTGGCAGGGCGAATACTTCCAGTTTCGCAATGTCAACGTCTGGCCGCAGTGCTGGCAGCAACCGCATCCGCCGGTGTGGATCACGGCAAACGCGCCCATCAACATTCGCGAAGTGGCGGCACGCAACTATGTGCAGGCGACTTTTCTCACCGGCTTTCGAACCAAGAGTATTTTCGATCACTATCGTGCCGCGTGCGCAGAAGCCGGCAAGCCGCCTCCCGCGCCGGATCGCTTCGCTTATCTGGGACTGGTAGCCGTGGCCTCGACCAAGGCCGAAGCCCTGCGGCGCGCGGAGCAGCTCACCGGCTACATCCGTACTTCCAGTATCGTGGCCGATCCGTTCAAGACGCCGCCGGGCTATTTCTCGTCGCCGGATGCGGTTCGCCAGTTGAAAGCCAACGTGGTTCGCCAAGCCGAGACGCGCGACGGAAAATCAGTCAATATTCATAGCGGCAGCGTGCAGGATCTGATCGACGCGGGCATCATATTTGCGGGCACCCCGGATGAGGTGTATCAGCAAATCGCCACCTTCCGCGACCGGGCGGGCGGCCTGGGCAACCTGCTTGCCATGTGCCAGGGCGGGCATCTGCCGTACAAAGAGACCACGGACAGCCTGAGCTTGCTCGCGAAGGAAGTGTTGCCGCGCCTGCAAGCCGACAGCGCCGCAATGCAAAAGCAGGCGGCGTGAGAGTGAGGCATGGCATTTAGCGTATTGCAATCGCCCCATCTTCCGAGACATCTTCCGAGACATTTTCCGAGACATTTTGCATGAGCGCCACCCCACAAGTGGTTCTGGTGACCGGTGCTGCGAGTGGCATTGGCAAAGCCTGTGCGCATAAGCTGCTTGCGGAAGGCCACAGGATTGTCGCTCTCGACCTGAACGAGGACGCACTGCGCGCCGCATTGCCCGAGGACTCGACGCGGCTGTTGCGTTTTGCGGGCGACGTTTCGCGCACTGACGTCTGCCAGGGAGCTGTCGATGCGGCGCTCACCCGCTTCGGGCAGCTTGACGCGGTGACGCATTGGGCTGCAGCGCACTCGATTACTTTCTGGACCGACCTGAACGCGGAAGAATTCAATCGCGTTCTGTCTATCAATGTAACGGGCGCGTTTCTGGTCGCGCAGGCCGCCGCCAAGCATATGCGCACGCGCGGCTCGGGTTCGATCGTGCTGACCTCGTCGACTTCGACGCTGGCCGGTTCCATGGGTGGCAAGACCGGCAGCGGCGGTCCCGCCTATGTGGCCTCGAAATCGGCCATTATCGGCCTGGTGCGCACGCTCGCGAATGCCCTCGGCCGTGAGGGCATCAGGGTCAACGCGATCGCGCCTGGCGTGGTCGATACGCCGATGATCAGCGCCTATTCGGCCGAGCATCGGGCGATGCAACCGGCGCGCGTGCCCCTGGGGCGCATCGGCTCGCCCGAAGAAATCGCGGACGTGGGTTGTTTTCTGATTTCAGACGCGGCGAGGTATATCAACGGCGAAACCATCATCGTCAATGGCGGCGCCAATTTTGGTTGAAGAAACCGCTTATCCGTAGTTGTTGTTTTTGCAAAAGGGGGTTGGGACATGAATCGATTGAGGGTGATTTTTCCATCGGCGCGCAAGGTCTATCCGGACAAGGAAGTCGAATTGCGCACCGCGACCCTGCGCAGCTTCTGCGGCCCGAAAACACAACTTGAATTTGGCTATCCGACCGAGGGCGAGACCTTCAAGCAGAACCTGACCTGGGCCGATTTCATTAAGGCCATCCCATATTTCGTGACCGCCGCCAAGGACGCAGAGGCCGAAGGCTGCGACGCCATCATGATTCACTGCGTCTACGACCCGGGTTACGACGAGATCCGGCGCGCGGTCAAGATCCCGGTGGTGGGCTTCGGGCAGGCCGTGTTCAACGCAGCGCTGCAGATCTCGCCGCGCTTCGGGATGATTGCGCCCAACGATTCGCTGATCAAGGAAGCCTACGATGTCATGGATCAGTACCGGGTAAGGGACAAGCTGGCGCACATCGAGCCGCTCAACGTGCAGCTTCCGGAAGCCCATCTGCGCGGCGATGAGCTGCGCAAACGTTCCGTCGACATTGCTCGCCACTGCAAGGAGAAAGGCGCGGGCGTGGTGATTCCGTTCGGCATGGCGTTGATCCCCACGCACCTTCGCACCGAGGACATACGCGCCGGCGCGGGAATCCCGGTGCTCAACCCTGCGCAAATCGGCATACGCGAAGCGGAAATCATCATGGAAGCTATTGCCTGATGTCGGCAGCCGCCGACGTTGCCGATGTCGTCGTCATCGGCGCGGGATGCGCCGGGCTGTGCGCCGCTGTCGAGGCCGCCGAACGGGGGCTTTCAGTCGCGGTGGTCGAAAAGCTGGAAACTTCTCTGCTGAATTCCACCGTCGCTTCGGGCGGGTATTTCGCCTTTGTCGACACCGACCTGCAGCGCCGGCAGCGCATCCTGGATTCGGAAGCGGCGTTTCGACAGGACATGGCGATGGCCGGCGGCGGCAAATCTGATCCTGACCTCGTCGACCTGTTTCTCGATCATCAGAGGGATACGTACTACTGGCTGCAGGAGCGTGGCATCAATTTCTATCAGGTAGAGATGGGCATCGGCATGAACGTGCCGCGCTGCCATGCCGCCGATGGGCAGCGCGTGGTGGAAATGCTGTTACGCGCCACCAGTCGCCATGGCTTGCAGGTTCGCTACCAGTGGCCGGCCCGGGAATTGTCGCGCAAGGATGACGGATATTCGGTGTCAGGCCCCAAAGGCGAATCGATCTACGCCCGTGGCGGGGTGATCCTCGCCTCCGGCGGGTTTTCACGGAACCGCGCGCTGCTGGCGCGTCTGGCGCCGGGCCTGGAGCGGGTGCGCATCATCGACGGCGGGCTGGGCTCTCATGGCGATGGCATCGTCATGGCCGAGGCACTGGGTGCGCAGCTTTGCTCCATGGAAAGTGTCAAACCCAATTTCTTTGCCCATGCCTTCCGGGAAGAAAGCGCGGGTGCGCCGGCGCGGTTTCATCACGACGCGCCGGTGGGCATGGTGTATCACCTGGGCGGCATACTTGTTGACCAAGGCGGTCGGCGCTATGTGCGCGAGGACTTGAACGCCAAGGACATCGCATTGGCGACACTCAAGCTCCACGAGGCGATGTCCTGGGGGATTTACGACGAGTCCGTGCGCCGCAGGGCAGTTGCGGAGAGGACCATTTACATCAATCCGCTCGCGCTGGAGAAATCCCTGCGGGCGAATTCGCTGCAGGAATTGGCGCAACTGACCAATATTCCTCCGGAAGCTTTGGTGGAAACAGTGAACGCGTACAACGCGACGAGCCGTTCGGGTCAGCCAGATCCGTTGGGGCGCGAGTATCAGACAGCGCGCGTGGGCAAGCGGTTTGCTCTCGAAGAGCCGCCTTACTATGCGTTTCCGACTGCGCCCAATCTGGCGACGACGTTTTCGGGCGTACGCATCAACAACAACGTCGAAGTGGTGGGCCGGGATGGCAACGCCATAGCCGGGCTGTATGCCTGCGGCGAGATGGTGGGTGGATTTCATGGCATGAGCTTCATGACCGGCACCGGATTGAGCCAGGCCGCCATCTTCGGGCGGGTGGCGGCGCGTCATATTGCAGCATCGCTCCGTAGCGATTAGACTTTAGACGGGAGGTCCGATCAATAAGTCTTATTGATGCGCGAGGGGGGTACCATGCGATTGATATTCAGGCAAGGCGGCATTAAGCGTCGACTATTTTCAATGTTGAGGCGAAGCCGATTGTTGCTGGCCGTCGGCATGGGTGTCGGACTAGCCTGGGCGCTCCCGGCCACGGCACAGGATTGGCCACAAAAGACGGTGCGCATCATCAACCCGTTCGCGGCGGGCACCACCACCGACATCGTCGCACGCATCATCGCCGAGCGGCTGCAAAAGCGCACCGGCAAGCCGTTCATCGTTGAGATTCGCACCGGGGGTGGCGGGTCAGTCGGCACTCAGGAAATCGCCAGAGCTGCCCCTGACGGGCACACCTTCGGCGTCAGCATTGCCGGGCCACTCGTGCACAACACCATGCTGCGGCGCTCGATGCCCTATGACCCATTCAGCGATCTCGCACCCCTGGCGCTCGCGGTGCATCAACCTTGTTTGCTCATCTCAACCAAGACGCTGGCCGCGGGCAATCTTCAAGGCGTGATCGCGGAATTCAAGAAACGCCCCAAGGCTTACAACTACGCGCTGGTGGGCAGCGGCACCTTGTCGCATCTTCTGATGGTGAAATTGCTGGCAACCAGCGGCACCGACCTCGAACCGATCTCCTACCAGGGTACACCCCAGGCGATCACTGCAATGATAGCGGGCGATACCCATATTGGTTGTCTCCCGGCCTTTGTCGCGCTGGGGCAGGCACGGGGCGGGAAAGTCAATCTTCTGGGTATTGCTACAGCCAAACGTTCCCCATTGCTGCCCGAAGTGCCCACGCTGGTCGAACAAGGACTGGAAGATCTGGTCGGCACCGCCTGGATGGGCGTGGTGGCGCCGGCAAAAACACCCAAGCCGCTGTTGGACCTGATAAGCAGGATGGTAATCGACGCACTCAAACAGCCCGATGTCGTGGAGTTGCTGGCCAAGCAAATGGTCGAGGTGCTGGCTGGGACGCCGGAGGAATACAACGCGTTTGTGCAGGGCGAAATTCGGCGTTGGAAACCGATTATCGAAAAATACAAGATCATTCTTGAGGAATAGTCACGGACGAAGCAGGGGACTGACGATATTTCGTTGGCGCAGCCGGAGGAAAGAATTCCGTGGAGATTCAACGCAGAGGGGGATGTCATGAAAAACGGGGTTTGGGGCGCGGCTTTAACACTGATGGCCGCGCTTGTTTCAGGTAACGGGCTGGCCCAGGACTTTCCGTCCAAGCCGATACGTATGGTCGTCCCGTTTCCGCCTGGTGGGCCGGGCGAAATCATCGCGCGGCCGGCGGCCGAGGGCTTGCAGGCCGTGATCGGACAGCCGGTGGTGGTGGATTTCAGGGCGGGGGCAGGCGCGATTCCCGGAGTGCAATCGCTACTGTCCGCGTCTCCCGATGGCCACACACTTCTGGTCGGCAGCAATGTGCTGGTGCTGGCGAAGTGGTTGTTCAAGGATCTTCCCTACGATCCGCAGCGCGATCTGCGCGCCGTGGTAAGCCTTGCCAGCAGCCCCTATCTGGTGCTGGTGTCCGCATCCTTTCCGGGTTCGACTATCGGCGATCTGATCAAGGCGGCGAAGGCCGCGCCGGGCAAACTCAATTATGCGTCGTCGGGGCCGGGCACACAGTCGCAGATTGCTGCAGAGCTTTTCAACCAGATGGCGGGAATCAAGATGACGCATGTGCCGTACAAGGGTGCGGGTCCTGCGTTTCCCGCCTTGATGTCGGGTGAAGTGAGCGTTTTTTACGATAATGTATTTTCGTCGGTGGGACAGGTGAAAGGCGGCAGGATCAAGGCGCTGGGTGTGAGCAGTCTCGCGCGGGTTTCGCAGTATCCGTCGCTGCCGACCGTCGACGAGCAGGGCGTGAAGGGTTATGAAACCGCGAGCTGGTTTGGCATCGTCGCCGCAAAAGGCGTTCCCGATGTGATCGTCACGCGATTGAACGCCGCGTTCAACAAGGCGCTGCAGATGCCCGAGGTGCTCGATCGTTACGCAAAACTCGGCGTCATGCCCACCGGTGGCAGCGCGCCATCGTTTCAGAAGCTGATGGACGAAGAACTCGAAAGCACCGGCAGGATCGTGCGCTCGGTCGGTATCACCATCAACTGAGAATACTGTGATGAATATCCTGCGCCCATTGTGCGGCGACCGGCTTGCCCTCGAATGAGTTTTTTTGTCGGCATCGATATCGGCGGAACCTTTACCGATTGCGTGGTCTTGGACCAGGACGGCTGCATAGCGGCAATTGCAAAATCGCCGACCCGGCGTGCCCATCCGGACGAAGGTGTGGTGAACGCGGTGGCCGCCGCCGCGCGTCGCATGGGTATCACACCCGCCGCGCTGCTGGATGACTGCCGTTTTTTCGTGCACGGCTGCACCGTTGCGACCAACGCCATAGTGGAACGTAAGGGCGTGCGCACGGCACTCATCACCACGCGCGGCCACGAGGACGCGATCTTCATCGGCAAGGCGTCGCAGAAGGTCGCCGGGCGCACCGAACGCGAAATGAATCATCAATCGCACCTGGACAAGGCCGATCCACCCATTGTCGCGGCACGCGACGTCTTCGGCATTTCCGAACGTATCGACTCGCACGGCGATGTCGTGGTTGCGCTCAACGAGGAGGATCTCTCGGTGGCCATCGCGGCAATACGCGAGGCGGGCATCGCGTCGGTCGCAATATCCTTTCTCTGGTCGTTCCTTGCCAACGGCCATGAGCGTCGCGTGCGCGAGCGGATCGAGCAGGAACTCCCGGGTGTCTACGTGTGCGCGTCGCACGAACTAGCGCCGCTGATAGGCGAATACGAGCGCACCGCGACGACGGTGGCGAACGCCTATGTCGGGCCGAAGCTGATCGGTTATCTCGACCGTTTGGGGGCACGCCTGGCGGAATCGGGATACCGCTATCCGCTGCTGCTCGCACACTGCATGGGCGGCCTCACGACCATGGAAGAGATTCGCGTGCGGCCCCTGCTGACGCTGGATTCCGGGCCGGTCAGCGGCGTGCTGGGCGCGCGCTACTTCGGGGCCGTCTATGGCGAACCCGACATTATCTGCGCCGACATGGGCGGCACCACGTTCGACGTCGCACTCATCGAGGGCGGCAATTACATCCTCGATGAGGAACCGGTCATCGACCGCTACACCTGCCTGATTCCGAAGGTGGCAGTGGAATCGATCGGGGCAGGCGGCGGCAGCATCGTCTGGTGCGACGACAATGGTTTGTTGCGCGTGGGGCCGCACAGCGCCGGCGCGGAACCGGGCCCCGCCTGCTACGGCGCGGGCGGCACGGCGGCCACCATCAGCGATGTCAATCTGGTGCTGGGGTATCTCAGTCCCGATGCGTTCCTTGGAGGTGAGATGCGCCTGGACCGCGACGCGGCCACGCGCGCGGTGGCGCAGGTCGCTACAAAACTTGGCATGAATTTGCTGCAGACGGCGGCGGGTGCCTTTCGCATTGTCAATGCGCACATGGCTGACCTGATCCGGCGCTCCAGCATCGATCGCGGCCGTGACGCGCGCGACTTCGTGCTGTTCGCCTATGGCGGCGCGGGAGCGCTGCACATCACCTACCTTGCGCGCGACCTGGGTATCGCGAAGATCTATGTGCCGTCGTTTGCAACGGTGTTTTCCGCGCTGGGCATGCTTACCGGCGGCATCGTGCACGCGGCGGAACGCTCCAGTCTGGCCGCTTTTCCGATGCCGCCCGAGCGCTGGCGTGAGTTGGGCGGTATGTTCGAAGACCTGGAAAGCGGGCTGGGCGATCTGTTCGGTCGGGAAGGCATCGAGCCCGGGGCGCGGCGATACTCGCGCTTCGCCCATGTGAAGTACCGACTGCAACCACGCGCGCTTTCGGTGCCGGTGGCGGTGGACTTTGCGCAGGCCGATTCGCAGGACCGCCTGCTCGCGGCATTTCAAAAACAGTATGCGGCTTTGTACGGTGAGAACGCCGGCTACGGCGCGGCTAGCATCGAGATCGTCAAATGCCGGGTGGTAGGTTCGGCAGATATGGTGTTACCGCGGCTTGCCGCGGCTCCCGTCGCCGAGCCCCACAATGCGTCGGCCGCGCAAAAAGGTGTGCGCGAGATCTTCCTGACCGAGACCGGCGCGACGGTTTCCGCGTCGATTTATGATGGCGAACGGCTTGCACCGGGCATGCGGCTTGCGGGACCCGCAATTGTCGAGCGGATGGGTGACACCATCCTGCTGCCAGGATTCGCTTCCGGCACCGTCGATGGTTTCGGCAACATCGTCATTGAACTTCACACGGGGTCGACATGAACGCAGGCGAACGAATTTCCGCCGGAGCCTCTTCCGCCGCCGCCCGCGCGGGGAAACCGATCGATCCGATCACGCTGGAGGTGCTGCGCAACCGCCTGGCGATGATCAACGACGAACAAGGGCGCGTGGCATCGCAGCTCTCAGGCTCGCCGGTGGTCTACGAGGCCAAGGATTTCAACAGCGCACTGCTCACACCCGAAGGGGAGGGCCTGTTCGTCGGCATCTACATGACACGGCTGTCGCTGTGCCTGAACGGCTTTGCCAAAACCGTGATGACCAGTTTCAAGGACAACATCGGTTACGCGGAAGGTGACGCATTCGTCACCAATGACCCGTGGGCAGGTGCCGCCCATATGAACGACTTCCTGATGATCGCGCCGATTTATCACGGAGAGACGCTGGTGTGCTGGACCGGCCTGGCGATGCACGAGGTCGACGTCGGCGGGCCCAATCCGGGCAGCTTCACGGTGGGCACGCCGGACGTGTTCGGGGAAGCGCCGCTGATACCGCCGGTGAAGATGGTGGAGCGCGGCAAGATACGCAATGACATCGAGGCGCTGCTGATCCGCAATTCCCGCACTTCGCGTCTCAATGGCCTGAACATGCGTGCGCGCATCGCGGCGATCAACCGTACCCGGCAGCGCATCAAGGAGGTAATCGCCGAGTACGGCCTCGATACTGTGATGCAGGCGCAGCGCGGCATCCTGGACCTGGCGCGCGCGTCGTTTTCGCGGCGGCTGAGGTCACTGCCCGAGGGCACCTGGAAGACCGAGGGTTTTCTCGATCACGACGGCAATCAGAACCGCCTGTACCGAATCTGCCTTGCGATGACCAAGAGCGGCGAGCACCTCAAGTTCGACTTCACGGGCACCGACGCACAGGCCCGCGGCGCGGTCAATTGCGCGAGAACCGGCCTTGAGAGCGGCATTCTTTCGGCGGTGCTGCCGATGCTTTGCTACGACATTCCCTGGACCACCGGTGGCATCATGCCGATGATCGAGATCATTTCCGCGGAAGGCACGATCAATAACGCGCGCCATCCTGCAGCGGTGAGCATGGCGACGGTCTCGGCCATATTTGCAACCTCGCACGTGACTTCGGGAACGATCGCGAAGATGCTCGCCTGTTCTTCGCTGCACGATGAAATCCAGGCCAACTGGGCGCCGGCATGGCAGGGCGTGACCATGGCCGGGCACTTTGCCGGTGGACGGCCGTTCACCGCGGTGCTGCTCGATGAAACCGGGGGCAGCGGCGGGCGCAGCTGGAAAGACGGCATCGATGCCGGTGGCTTGCCGGGCTCCCCCGCGATGGCCATTGCGAATGTTGAGGTCTACGAAAAGGAATACCCGATCCTGTACGTCTACCGCCGCCAGGCGCCCGATACCGGAGGTCAGGGCATGTATCGCGGCGGCGTGGGTACCGAGGGCATGCTAATCCCCCACCGCAACGAAGGCCCTATCGATCTGACCCGCATCGCCCACGGGGTCAGCCAGCCCGAAGCACAGGGCCTGTATGGCGGTTACCCCTCGAGCGTCCAGGTCACGCTGCTGCTGCGGGATTCGGATCACCGGCGGCAGTTCGCCGAGCGTCATGTCCCGGTGTCCATCGAGGCCTTGCACGCGGCCAGCATCGAGCCCATGGAAGCCAAGCAGCGCACACTGCTCAATCCGCAGGATGCCATCGTAATCGTATGCGCCGGAGGCGGTGGCTATGGCGATCCCTTGCAGCGCGATCCGGCGGCGGTATTGGTCGATATGGAAGCGGGTCTCGTGAGTGCGGCGGTGGCGCGCGCGGTGTACGGGGTGGCCACTGTCGAGGCGAGCGCGGCTGCTGGATGTCAAATCGATGCAGCGGCAACGTCGACGCTGCGTAAGTCGATTCGCGAACGGCGCCTGTCCGAAGGCAGGCGACTGCCTGCGCGCGCGCCGACCGCGATGAACTTAGCGGGCAGCGCCGGAGTGTTGGCACAAAGCATCGGCGCCGCGCTGGACCGCGTGCAGGAAAACGGTGAAGCGCGCTATGTGTGCCGGCATTGCAAAACATCCATCTGTGGCGCGCACGATGATCCCAAGTCCGGTGCGCTGGCGCGGCAGGTCAGGATGGAATCGCTCAGCCCGTGGAACCGTTATGGTCTGGTCGATGAAATCGTGGTGCGCGAATTCTGCTGCCCCGGCTGTGCCCACCTGTTTGCGGTGGAGGTGCGGCGCAAGGATGACCCGGTGCTGTTTGACACCAGCCTCGGCTAGAAGCGCGTTCGACGGTTCTGTCGCGTTAATTGCGAGAGGACAAGGTTTTCCAGTCGGACGCTTCACCGTCCTTATGCAGGGCGGATTTGTTCTGCCAGCGCGTAAAACTGCTCGGCAAATGACAGGCCTTCGCAACCTGGCTTGGCCATCTGGCCTTTGCGAATCATGTGCATCAATTCGCTGCCCGCCAGCACATTTGCAGCCGCTCGAAATGACTTGAATCCGAGCATGGGTCGGGTGTTTCGCTTGACTGCCCGGTGGTCTTGCTCAACGATGTTATTGAGGTATTTGATCTGGCGAACTTCAACCACAATGTCTTTGCCTTCGACGATCTGATCGATGGCTGATTTGTTGGCGCCGCTTTTGTCCATCGTGACTTTCTCTGGGGCACCCTTGGATTTTGTGGCCTTCACAAAAAGCACATCGCGGCCTTCTTGTCCCGCTTGGTCGTCAAAAGAAAATCGATGGTCTTTCCGGCCTTGTCGACTGCGCGATAGAGGTATTTCCAAACTGATCGACTGAGCCGAGGGTCCGCGAAAAAAAAGGGGCATGCGCCATTCGTCGCCGCATTTCCTGCGACGCACCTGCATCCAGGTGCAGGTCTGTTGGCGGTCCGCGCTCGATCCGAGGATGCCCCCGCGATACATATTTGTTTAAATAGACAACCAGACTTGCCGTTCACCTATACCAGACATGGAGTCTGACTTTTCAATTACAAAGATTTATGCGTTTATCGCCTTCTTCAACTGGAGATGTCGGAAAACACCGGCGCATGATCGGAGGGGCGCTCCAGCTTGCGTGGCGCACTGTCGATCACGCAGGCCGAACAGCGTTTCGACAATTCCGGCGACAACAGGATGTGATCAATGCGCATTCCCATTTTGCGGCGGAACGCGTTCATACGGTAATCCCACCAGGAATACGATTTCCCGGCCTGGGTAAATAAACGAAAACTGTCGCTTAAGCCAAGTGCGAGCAGGCGCTGAAAGGCGGCACGCTCCGCATCGCTGCACAAGACCTGATCCTTCCAGGCGGCCGGGTCGTGCACATCCTCATCCGCAGGGGCAATGTTGTAATCGCCCAGCACCGCAAGTTGTGGATACGACTGAATCTCCAGAGCCAGCCAGGCCTGGAACGCGGCCAGCCAGCGCAGCTTGTATTGATATTTGTCCGAATCAACAGCCTGGCCATTGGGCACATAGGCGCAAACGACCCTGGTGCCGCCTATGGTGGCGGTAATGACGCGCTTTTGCTCGTCATCGAAGCCGGGAATCCCGTATTGCACATCCTCGGGCTCAGTGAGGGCGAGAATGGCGACCCCGTTATAGGTTTTCTGGCCTGAAAAAACCACCCGGTAACCCGCTGCCTCTATCTCCCCGCGTGGAAATTTGGCGTCCTCGGTTTTGGTTTCCTGGATGCATAGGGCATCCGGGCGCTGACTGGCCAGCCAATCCAGCAGATGTTGCTGGCGAACTTTTAATGAATTGACATTCCAGGTGGCCAGGCGCATGAATTTAATTTCCGATCCGATCCGATCGCGAGGCGCACCGCTCCGCGGGATGAGGAGGACTATTGCCCCGGGTTAGCCTGCGGCGCATCCGGCGCGGCGGCCTGCTCAGCGGGCGCGCCAGGCGCGGCGTCTGCGCTTGCTGCGGGCGCCGGCGGTTTGGGCTTGGGCGAGGCGATCACCGGCGGCTTGCCGACGAAAAGGGAGGTCCGCGGATAACCTGCCGAATCAAGCGCGTTGTTAAATGCGGTTTCCTCGAATCCGCTTTCAAGGTTCCGGCCAACCATCATCACCGGCACGCGCGTATCGCCAGTGGCTTTCTTGAGACCGTCCCGACTGGCTTCGTCGGCAACGCTGATTTCCCGATAGGGTACGCCACGCTTGAGCAGGAGATCACGCGCTTCGTTGCAACCGCGCGGACAATCCGGCGAGGTATACAGGGTGACCGGGAAATTGCTCATCGCCTGGCGCACGGCAAACGGGACCTGCTGGGAACCTTCAGGCGGGCCGCCCGGATTCAGGCGACGCTGCTCCACGCTTTTTGCAGCGTTACGCGGCGGCGGATTCTGGGTGTAGTGAACGCGACCATCTTTGTCGACCCAACGGTACATCTGCTGGGCGCCAGCGTGGGTCGAGGCAATCGCCACGACGCCGAGCGCGACAGCGATCGCCAAACGCGCACGCATCGAAGTCTCCTTTGTCACTGCAAGCTTGCGACAGTCAAATTACCTGAGGAAACGCTGATCAAATACCTTGCAAACATTTCCCAATCAGCGTTTCCCTCTGACTTGGGGGAGTTACGAGGGGCGAAGTTACGTGAAATGCGGCCCCCTTGTTCCACTAATACCTATGCGGGAATCATACCATTGTGCCGCAGCAGGGCATCCACTCGCGGCTCCCTTCCGCGAAAGGCCTTGAACGATTCCAGCGCAGGACGACTGCCGCCCACCGCGAGTATTTCGTCGAGGAAACTTGATCCGACGCGCGCGTCGGGCGCAGGATCCTGGTGCGCTGTTTCGCGCGCTTCCTCGAAGGCGCTGTAGGCGTCCGCGGACAGCACCTCGGCCCATTTGTAGCTGTAGTAACCCGCCGCGTAGCCGGCCCCGGCAAAGATGTGGCCGAAACTGTTGGCAAAGCGGTTGTAGTCCGGCGGAATCGCCACCGCCACCACGCGGCGCACTTCGTCCATCAGGTCCTGCACGCTCTTGGCCCCCTGCGGATCGAATTCGCGGTGCAGGCGCATGTCGAACAGGGCGTATTCAATCTGCCGCACGGTCTGCATACCCGCCTGGAAATTCTTCGCTGCCAGCATCTTGTCGTAAAGCGGCCGCGGCAGGGGCGCGCCGGTCACGGCGTGCGCAGTCATGTGTTCGAGGACATCCCATTCCCAGCAGAAATTCTCCATGAATTGCGAGGGCAGCTCCACGGCATCCCATTCGACGCCATGAATGCCGGAAACGCCCAGGTAGTCCACGCGCGAGAGCAGGTGGTGCAAGCCGTGGCCGAATTCGTGAAACAGCGTGATGACTTCATCGTGGGTCAGCAACGGTGGCTTGCCCCCCACGGGTGGAGAGAAATTACAGGTGAGATAGGCCACCGGCGTCTGCACGCCGTTCTCGGTCTTGCAGCGCGTGATCGCATCATCCATCCAGGCGCCGCCGCGCTTGGTTTCGCGCACATAGGTGTCGAGGTAAAACTGCCCGACCAAGACATCGCGCGAATCCACGATGCGAAAAAAACGCACTGCGGGATCCCAGGTTTCCGCCTGATCAGGAATCACGCGGATGCCGTAAAGCTGCCCGACAACCCGGAACATGCCTTCGAGCACTTTGGCTTCGGAGAAGTATTGCTTGACCTCCTGGTCGGAAAAATCATAGCGCTTGAGTCGCAGTTTTTCCGAGACCCAGGCCAAGTCCCAGGCATTCACTGTGGCAAGCCCGAGTTCGTCATTTGCAAAGGCAAGCAGTTCGGCGTAATCGCGGCGCGCAAAAGGCAGGGATTTACTCGCCAGATCATTGAGGAAATCGAGCACCTCCAGCGGGCTTTGCGCCATTTTGGTCGCCAGTGAAAGCTCCGCGTAATTTTCAAAGCCGAGCAGGAGCGCTGATTCCCGGCGCAGCCTCAGTATCGTCCCGATCAGCGGCGCATTGTCGTGTTGCGGCCCCTCGAACTCGCTGGCGCGGGTGACGTAGGCACGATACATTTTTTCGCGCAATACGCGCTTGTCTGCGTACTGCATCACCGGTATGTAGCAGGGCGCTTTGAGGTTGAGTTTCCAGCCTGCCCGGGTTTCCTTTTGCGCGGCTTCGCCTGCTGCTTCCAGAACATCCTCTGGTAAGCCCGCCAGTTCCTCCTTGTCTTCAATCCACAAGGCGAAGGCGTTCGTCGAATCCAGCACGTTGTTGGAATACTGTGTGCATACGCGCGCCAGTTCCTCCTGCAGCGCGGCGAAGCGCTTTTTGCCTTCTGCGGATAGTTCAGCGCCCGTCAGGCGAAAGTCACGCAACTCGTTTTCGATGATTTTTTTCTGGGCAGCGCTCAGTGCTGCGAATTCGGGCGAGGATCGAAGCGCCTTGTATTGGCTGAAAAGTGCCTGGTTCTGGCCTATTTCAGTGAAGTACTGGACGAGTTTCGGTTGATTCTCCTCGTAGGCTGTGCGCAGTTCGGGGGAGTCCAGAACACCGTGCAAATGACCCACCGCGCCCCAGGCGCGCCCCAGGCGCTCGTTGGCCTTTTCCAGCGGAAGCACGAAATCGTCCCAGGTAGGATGGTCCGGGTTTTTGCCCAGCGCATCGACCACGCCACGGCATTCGACCAGCAACTGGTCGAGGGCGGGCGTGATGTGTTCGTTGCGGATCGCCTTGTAGTGTGGCAACCCGGACAAATCCAGCAGC
>JBCKLP010000041.1:0-16278 GCA_038903735.1 Burkholderiales bacterium
GGTCATGCGCAGATAGTAGCGTTTAAATATTAAATTGACAAGAAGATAGTTTCGGAGCGATACTATACGCGTTTCTTGGGGTGGCGCGATGAACCTCTAGGCGATCTACCTTGGATTTTCCCGCTGATCCCGGTGCTCTCTTTATTTAGTTACTTTGGAGGTTAACTTATGGCAATTACATTGACTGAAAATGCGGCAAAACAGATTCAGAGCCAGCTTGCGAAGCGCGGCAAAGGGCTTGCCCTGCGCATCGGCGTCAAGAAAGTCGGCTGTTCCGGCTTGGCTCACACCTTCGACTACGCCGACGAAATACGCGAGGGAGATCACACGTTCGAGTCGCATAACACCCGTGTAGTGCTCGATGCTGGCAGTCTGTTGGTGCTCGACGGCTCGCGTATCGATTTCGTCAAGGAAGGGCTCAAGCAGATGTTCAAATTTGATAATCCCAACGTCGAAAGCGAATGCGGCTGTGGCGAGAGCTTCAACATGAAGTCGAAACTTAATATAAATACAGAGGTAACACCATGAGCGCAGTTGCCGAAAATATCCAAACCGAGATGCCCGCACCTTTTATCTTTACCGACAGCGCGGCGGCCAAAGTCGCTGATTTGATTGCCGAAGAAGGCAACCCCGACCTGAAATTGCGTGTTTTTGTTCAGGGCGGCGGTTGCTCCGGTTTTTCCTACGGCTTTACGTTTGACGAAGTCGCTAGCGAAGACGACACGACGATGACCAAGAACGGCGTGTCGCTGCTGATTGACGCGATGAGCTACCAGTACCTGGTGGGGGCAGAGATTGATTACAAAAACGATCTGGAAGGTGCGCAGTTCGTCATCAAGAACAATCCCGGCGCTACTTCTACCTGCGGTTGCGGCTCGTCCTTCTCAGTTTAATTAACTTAGGAACACCATCATGAGCGCAGTACTGCAAAATCTCGTCAACCAGCCCTACAAGCATGGGTTCATCACGGACATCGAGTCCGATGTTGCGCCCAAAGGGCTCAACGAAAACACCATCCGGATGATTTCGGCCAAGAAGAACGAACCGGAGTGGCTGCTCGAGTTCCGGCTCAAGTCTTACCAGGGGTGGCTCATGATGGAAGAGCCGAAATGGCCCAACGTCCACTACCCGAAGATCGATTTCCAGGCGATCAGCTACTACGCGGCGCCCAAGCAGAAGCCGAAGTTGAAAAGCATGGACGAGGTCGATCCTGAATTGTTGCGCACCTTCGAGAAACTCGGCGTGCCGCTGCACGAGCGCATGGCGCTGGCCGGTGTTGCGGTTGACGTCATTTTCGACAGCGTGTCGGTGGCGACCACCTACAAGCACAAGTTGGCCGAGGTCGGCGTCATTTTCTGTTCGATGTCGGAGGCGGTGCTGGAGCATCCGGAGCTGGTGAAGAAGTATCTCGGTACGGTGGTGCCGACCGGCGACAACTATTACGCCGCGCTCAACTCGGCGGTGTTCACCGATGGCTCGTTCTGCTTCATCCCCAAGGGCGTCAAGTGCCCGATGGACTTGTCGACCTACTTCCGCATCAACACCGAGGAAACGGGGCAGTTCGAACGCACACTCATCATTGCCGAGGAAGGGGCGTCGGTCTCCTATCTTGAAGGCTGTACGGCACCCGCGTTCAGCACCAATCAGCTACATGCGGCGGTGGTCGAGCTGGTGGCTCTCGACAACGCCGATATCAAATACTCGACGGTGCAGAACTGGTATGCGGGCGATGAAAACGGCATTGGCGGCATTTACAACTTCGTCACCAAGCGCGGCCTGGCCAAAGGCGTCAACTCGCGCATTTCGTGGACCCAGGTCGAGACCGGCTCGGCGATCACCTGGAAGTATCCTTCCGTCATACTGCGTGGCGACAACTCGGTCGGCGAGTTTTATTCGGTCGCGGTCACCAACCACCTGCAGCAGGCCGACACCGGCACCAAGATGATCCACATCGGCAAGAACACCCGCAGCACTATCGTCAGCAAAGGCATCTCGGCCGGTCGTTCCAACAACAGCTACCGCGGGCTGGTCAGGATTGCGCCGACCGCCGCTGGTGCGCGCAATTATTCGCAATGCGACTCGATGCTGATTGGCGACCAGTCCGGCGCCAACACCTTCCCCTACATCCAGGTGCGCAACAACAGCGCCAAGGTCGAGCACGAGGCCTCGACCTCGAAGATCGGCGAGGACCAGCTGTTCTATTTCGCGCAGCGCGGGGTCAACGCCGAGGCCGCCGTGTCGATGATCATCAACGGATTCTGCAAAGACGTATTTCAACAATTGCCGATGGAGTTTGCGGTCGAAGCGACCAAGCTGCTCAGTTTCAAGCTCGAAGGAAGTGTCGGATGATTCTGCAAGACAGCAAAACGTTGCTCGAAGTGCGCGGGCTTTGCGCGACCGTAAACGGCATCGAAATTCTGAAAGACCTGGATTTCACCGTGAAGAGCGGTGAGGTGCACGCCATCATGGGGCCGAACGGCTCGGGCAAGAGCACCTTCGCCAAGGTGCTCGCGGGTCACACGGCCTATGAAGTCACGGCCGGCAGCGTGCTGTTCGAAGGCAATAATCTGTTTGAGCTTGCGCCCGAGGAGCGTGCCCGTGCTGGTCTGTTTCTCGCTTTTCAGTATCCGATCGAGATACCCGGTGTCGCCAACAGCCAGTTTCTGCGCCTGACTTACAACACGGTGCAGGCGCAGCGCGGCAAGGAAGAACTCGACCCACTTGAGTTTGACGACTTCGTGCGCGAGAAGATGAAGCTGCTCGAAATGAGTCCCGATTTTCTCGACCGCAGTGTCAACGAAGGCTTCTCCGGGGGCGAGAAGAAGCGCAACGAAATCTTGCAGATGGCGCTGCTCGAGCCAAGGATGGCGATCCTCGATGAGACCGATTCCGGCCTCGACATCGACGCGCTCAGGATCGTCTCCCACGGCGTCAACCAGCTCGCCACCAAGGACAATGCGATCGTGCTGGTGACGCACTACCAGCGTCTGCTCAACTATATCGTGCCCGACTTCGTGCACGTGATGGATGCGGGGCGCATCATCAAGACCAGCGGCAAGGAGCTTGCGCTCGAGCTCGAGTCGCGCGGTTACGACTGGGTCGGCGCCGAGCACAAGGCGGCGGCGCGGGTGACGGCATGAGTATCGAGAACAGCAGCAGCTATCTCGATAGCCTGCTCCTGGGGCAGCCGCTGCTGCCGGCCAGCCCCTTGGCGTGGTTCAACGAGCTGCGCGCGCAGGCGGTCGACCGCGTCGGCGCGCTGACCGTGCCGACGACGCGCGACGAGGAGTGGCGCTTTACCGACATTTCGCTGCTCACCAAGCTGTCGTTCCAGCCGGTGCGCACGGTAATCAGTCTGCAGGCCGCGGACATTGAACGCTTTTATCTCGAAGAAGCGGAAACCCGGCTCGTATTCGTCGACGGCGTGTATGCGCCGCAGCTGTCCAGCCCTGCCAAGGACGGCGGCGTGCTCGTTATGAATTTGTCGGCGGCGCTTACCGCGCACTCGGCGGCGATCAAGCCGCACCTCGGCCGTCACACAGAATTCCGCAACAACATATTCGCCGCACTCAACACCGCATTCCTGCATGACGGCGCATTGATCGCCGTGCCGCGCAACGCGTCGGTCGCCGCACCGGTGCATCTGCTGTTCATTGCGACGCAAAAGGAGGTGGCAAGCTACCCGCGTTGCCTGTTGGTCGCCGAATCCGGCAGCGCAGTGACGGTTATCGAGGATTACGTCGCGTTGCAAGAAGAAACCTATTTCACCAACGCGGTGACCGAAATCGCGCTCGCCGATAATGCGCGCGTCAACCACGTCCGGGTGCAGCGCGACAGCGCTCAGGCGTTTCATATCGCGAACTGCGCGGTGTCACTCGCGCATGCTAGCCGCTACCAGTCGGTCAGCGTGACACTCGGTGCGCGCATTTCGCGCTACGACTTGAATGTGCTGCAGGCGGCTGAAGGAGCCGAGTGCGCGATCGACGGCCTGGTATTGATTAGCGACCGCCAGCTTGCCGACAGTCATACCTGCATTGACCATGCCAAGCCACACGGCGTGAGCCGCCAGTTGCACAAGTGCATCGTCGGCGGCGCCGCGCATGCAGTGTTCAACGGCAAGATCATGGTGCGCCCGGGTGCGCAACGCACCGATTCTTCGCAATCGAGCCGCAACCTGCTGCTGACCGGCAAGGCGCAGGTCGATACCAAGCCACAACTTGAAATTTTCGCCGACGACGTGAAGTGCGCGCATGGCGCAACCGTCGGCCAGCTCGAAGCCGAGGAAGTGTTTTATCTGCAGAGCCGCGGGCTGTCCGATGCCACGGCGCGCAAGCTGCTGACTTATGCGTTCGGCGCCGAGATCATCGACCGCATACCCATCGCATCACTCAAGCACCGGCTTGAGCAGACGGTGCTCGCACAAACCACACGCCAGCCATGACCGCAACCCGCACCGCATTCAAGTTCCGCCCGGCGTCCGTATTCGATGTCGAGCGTATTCGCGCCGACTTCCCGATCCTCGAGCTCAAGGTCGGCGGCAAGCCTTTGGTCTATCTCGACAACGCCGCCTCGAGCCAGATGCCGCAGCCGGTGATCGACCGCCTGGTGCGCTATCAGACCACGCAGCACGCCAATATCAATCGCGCGGTGCACACCCTGTCGGAGACCGCGACCTCCGAATACGAGGAAGCGCGCCGCAAACTGCAGCGCTTCATCAATGCGCGTGAAGAGCGCGAGGTGATCTTCACCAGCGGCACCACCGATGGGATCAACCTGGTGATGCACGGCTACGGCCGCAAGTTCATTAAGGCCGGCGACGAGATCATCCTGACCACGCTCGAACACCATTCGAACATCGTGCCGTGGCAGATGTTGGCCGAAGAAACGGGTGCTGCGATTCGTGTGGTGCCGATCAACGACGCCGGAGAGCTGCTGATCGGCGAATACGAGAAGCTGTTCAACGAGCGCACCAGGTTCGTGGGCGTGATGCACGTCTCGAACGCGCTCGGCACCATCAACCCGGTCAAGCACATGATCGCGTTGGCGCATGCGCACGGCGTGCCGGTGCTGGTTGACGGTGCGCAGGCGGCACCGCACATGATGATCGACGTGCAGGATCTCGACTGCGACTTCTACGCGTTCTCCGGCCACAAGCTGTGCGGCCCGACCGGCATCGGCATTCTTTACGGCAAGGCGGCGCTGCTCGAAAGAATGCAGCCGTTCAAGGGCGGCGGCGACATGATTTTGTCGGTGACGTTCGAAAAGACCACCTACAACACTATCCCGCACAAATTCGAGGCCGGCACGCCGCCGATCGCCGCCGCGATCGGGCTGGGCGCTGCGGTCGATTACCTGTCGGCAATCGGCATGGAAGCAATCGCCGCGCATGAACTCGAACTGCTCAATTACACGAGCGAGCAGATGAACCGCATGCCGGGTGTGTGCATTATCGGCACCGCCAAAAACAAGGCAGCAGTGCTGTCATTCACAGTCGACGGCGTGCATCCGCACGACGTCGGCACACTGCTCAATCAGGAGGGCGTCGCGGTGCGCACCGGACATCATTGCGCGCAGCCGGTGATGCAGCGTTTTCGCGTGCCGGCCACGTCGCGCGCATCGTTCGCGTTCTACAACACGCTGGCGGAAGTCGACGCGCTGATTGCCGGCATCCGCACCGTACAGAAGGTGTTTGCGTAATGGCTGACTATAAAGCGCTGTATCAAGAGGTCATCCTCGACCACAACAAGAAGCCGCGCAATTATGGCACGCTAGCGCACGCGAGCCACCACGCGGTGGGCCACAACCCGCTGTGCGGCGATCACATCAGTGTGGCGCTCAATCTCGATCACGAGTGCATAGCCTGCATCGCGTTCCAGGGTGAGTCGTGCGCGATCTGCAAGGCGTCGGCGTCGATGATGACGTCCGCTGTCAAGGGAAAAACGCGTGCGGACGCCAAAATTCTGATCCAGGAATTTCTCGCCATGGCCACTGGCAAGCTCGACCTTGACAGCCCGAATCACATCGGACGGCTCGCGGTATTCGCCGGTGTGCGGGATCTGCCGACGCGCGTCAAATGCGCGATCCTGCCGTGGCACACGCTGCACGCCGCGTTCAATTCGGTCGCCAGCGCCTCGACCGAAGCCGAGAATGATCCGTTGCGCGCGCCGATCGGCAACGCGTGAGAATGCCCCTGTTGTTTACCACAGAGTACCCCATTGAGAGGATAAGAGGATGACTGCGGATGAACTGAGAAGCACCATCATGAATGGCCTGCCCTGCGATCATGTGGAAGTGCTGGGCGATGACGGCCAGCACTTCGAGGCGGTGATCGTGAGCCCGCAATTCGCCGGCAAGAACATGGTGCAGCAGCATCAACTGGTGTATCTGGCACTCGGAGATCGCATGCGCGCGGAAATCCACGCGTTGGCCATGCGCACATTTACGCCTGAAGGTTGGACGCGATCGGCAATGAAATAACTTTGGAGAAATGAAACATGAACGTACAGGAAAAAATTCGCAATCAGATCGCAGCCGATACCGTCGTGCTTTACATGAAAGGCACGCCCCAGTCCCCGCAGTGTGGTTTTTCCGGTGCGACGGTGCAGCTACTCAAGGCCTGCGGCGTGCAGAACTTTACCGCCGTGGACGTGCTGGCCGACCCGGAAATCCGCGATGGCATCAAGGCTTACAGCAACTGGCCGACCGTTCCGCAGCTCTACATCAAGGGCGAGTTTGTCGGTGGCTCCGATATTGTGCGCGAGATGTACAGCCAAGGTGAATTGCAGAAGTTGATCAATTCAGCGGTGGCTTGATGACATTGAAACGGGTTATGGGCGGGGTACCCACTCAACGGGGTTGTCGTATTTCCAGCACCAGGATGGTGGCCCCGCTTTCAGGAGATTGAAATGCCGAAAATAGCAGAAATCGAAGACACGCCCAATCCGAACGCGGTGAAGTTCACCCTCAGGGAGCCGCTGACTTGGGGCATCACGCACTCGTATGAGAACGCCGGGCAGGCGCAGGACGATGAGCTCGCTACCGCGCTGTTCGACATCGAGCATGTGACCAATGTGTTTTACGTCGATCGCTGGCTCACGGTCACACAGGACGGCGAAGCCGACTGGCCGGAGTTGGTGCGCAAAGTGGCCGAGCCGATCCGCGCCGCGCCGGCGGCGGATGCGCAAACAGCTGCCACAGTTGCAGCGGCGACCACCGCAATCGCCGGCCTAAGCCCCGGGGACCAGCAGCGCCTCGATAAGATCAAGGTGCTGCTCGACGAGCAGATCCGCCCCGCTCTGCAAGGCGACGGCGGCGACCTCCACGTGGTCGGTCTCGACGGCAACCAGCTCAGCGTGCACTACCAGGGCGCGTGCGGCACCTGTCCGAGCTCGATATCCGGCACCCTCAGGGGCATCGAGAACCTGGTCAAGTCGATTGAACCGGACATCGAAGTCGTGGCGGTTTAGGTTTGAAATCAGCAGTTGGCCGATTACGTGATTGATAAATATTATCCAACGTTACGCACTGAAACGAACCCGTATGCCGCGCGCTTGGGCGGCGTACCGGGAGGTCAGTTGTTGATCTTAATGTGTCGCCGGGCGCCAAGTCCGGTGGGCCGTCATATCGAGGAAAACATGCAGGAAAAAACGCCGTGAGACCCACGCGCGATGCATTGCTGGAACGCTTTCGGCAGGCATTTCCCGAGGCCGTTATCCAGGTTGAGGACGAGAGCCATTTGCACGTCGGTCACGCCGGCGCTGCGGGTGGCGCTGGTCATTTTCGAGTCCGGGTGATCGACGCCAGGTTCAAGGGATTGCAGCGCATCGGCAGGCATCGGCTGGTCTATGACGCCGTGTCCGACTGGATGCCCGCGCGGGTGCACGCACTGAACATCATCGCAATGACCCTGGAAGAAGCCGGGACGCTTATTGACCATGCAGTGGAGTCCATCTAAATGGCTTGTTTCTCGGTCGGTTTCCAGTGGCTGATTGGGTCGGTGCAGGACCGGCAACAGGCTCGATATGGCTAAGGAATCGTGTGAATCAAAAATTCACGGTGAGAGTGATCGAAAAGTTTTTTTACCAGTATCAACCCCGATAGGAAACGCACAGATGTCAGAACCACAATTTACCGAGCAGGACTGGCGCCGGCTTCTGGCCAGTTTGGGGGAGGACCCCGATAGAGCCGGCCTTGTCGAAACACCGTCCCGGGTTGCCAAGGCCTGGAAGCATTGGACTGCCGGATATGCCCAAGACCCGGCTGAATGTCTAAAAGTGTTCGAAGACGGGGCGCAGGAGTACAACGAACTCATCGTGGTACGCGGCATCCCTATCTATAGTCATTGCGAGCACCACCTGGCGCCTTTCTTTGGTCAGGCCACGATCGGCTATGTTCCCGACGGAAAGATAGTGGGCCTGTCAAAGCTGACGCGCCTGGTCGATTGCTTTTCCAAGCGGCTGCAGGTGCAGGAACGGCTCACGATTCAAATTGCCGACGCCTTGATGACGCATCTGGAACCGAAAGCGGCCGGCGTGGTCATTCGCTGCCGGCACACGTGCATGGAAAGCCGCGGCATTCGCACCCAGGGACAGGAAACCATAACGTCAGCCATGCTCGGCGAACTTCTACCTAATCTGGCGCTGCGCACGGAATTTCTTGCTTTGGAGCGTCAGGCGTAATTCTTTCGGTGTTTTTTGGATAAGATTTTTATGACTTTCGTTGTGACAGAATCGTGTATCAAATGCCGTTATACCGACTGCGTTGATGTGTGTCCGGTGGACTGCTTTCGCGAAGGTCAAAATTTTCTGACCATCGATCCGGACGAATGCATCGACTGCGCAGTATGCGTACCAGAGTGTCCGGTCGACGCCATTTTCGCGGAAGAGGAGGTGCCGGCCGATCAGCAGCAATTCATCAAGCTGAACGCCGAACTCGCGCGCAACTGGCCCTCGATCACCAAGACCCATGCGCCGCTGCCGGAAGCCGAGGACTGGAAGGATGTGCAGGACAAACTACAGTACCTGGAACGCTGACATGGCGACGAAGCCATTGAACGCAGGCTGCAACGCCGCCTAACCGCAAGGCCGGCACGCTCCTGCCATGATCACCAAAATATGCCCAACCGATGAAACAGGAACTCGAGAGCCGTATGGTTACCAGCGCCGGACTTGACGCCGCCCCCTTCACTCCGGACAACGACATTGCTGCGGCCTGCCAGCCGCCGATCGAAACCGATACCGATACCGTGATCGTCGGGCACCGGCCCGGTCGGCCTGTTCCAGGTATTCGAGCTGGGACTGCTGGAGAATTACTCAGAGCACTCAGAGAAATCGTTATGACAAGCGAAATAACACCGGTCACAGCCGCGACTCACCATTCGCCGGATAAACAAAGAGGTCCTCTCAAGACCAAACGCGCCGAGACTGATCCCGCCGAAAGATTGCCCAAACCAAACTGGATCCGCGTCAAGGCGGCGTCACCCTCGGGCCGCTTCGGTGAGATCAAGGACATCGTGCGCGCCAACAAGCTGGTGACGGTGTGCGAAGAGGCCTCCTGCCCCAACATTGCGGAGTGTTGGAGTAAAGGCACCGCGACCTTCATGATCATGGGCGACAAATGCACACGCCGCTGCAGGTTTTGCAACGTCAGCACGGGGCGGCCCAACCCGCTGGACCTCAACGAGCCGGAACGCCTTGCCCAAACCATCGCCTTGATGAAACTCAATTACGTCGTCATCACCTCGGTTGACCGCGACGATTTGCGCGACGGCGGGGCCGGCCATTTCGTCGAATGCATCCGCCACATCCGCGCACTGACGCCCAACACCTACATCGAAATCCTGACGCCCGACTTCGGTGGCCGCCTCGACCGTGCGCTGGCAATCCTCGGCACCGCGCCGCCGGACGTGTTGAATCACAACATCGAAACCGTGCCGCGTTTGTACAAAGAAGCGCGCCCCGGTGCGGATTTCCAAAACACGCTCAACTTGTTGCAACGCTTCAAGGCCCTGCATCCCAACATACCGACCAAATCCGGCCTGATGGTCGGGCTGGGCGAGACTGATGAGGAAATCCTGCAAGTGCTGCGCGCCCTGCGCGCCCACGACGTTAACATGTTGACCATCGGCCAGTACCTGCAGCCCTCCGGCGGTCACATGCCGGTGCGCCGCTATGTGCACCCGGACACCTTCAAGATGTATGCGGAAGAAGCCTACAAGATGGGCTTCCTGCACGCTGCATCGGGCCCGCTGGTGCGCAGCTCGTACCATGCGGATCAGCAGGCGCATGCGGCAGGGGTGTTTTGATGTGTGCTATGCGCAGAAACCAAAATCAGGGGAAAGAGGCCTATTGGGTCGGTGTAGCACCGGCAGGCAGCGTTGTTTGCCCGCGAAGGGACGCTCAACAATGCAAAACTTGACTACACCAGAACTGGCCGCATGGCTCGAGAATGCAGCGCGCGAGAAACCCGTATTACTCGACGTACGTGAGCCGTGGGAATTCGAGACCTGTCATATTGACGGGGCGTTGACGATGCCGATGAATACCATCCCCGGCAAGCTGTCCGAACTGATTGCTGCGCAGCCGATTGTCTGCATCTGCCACCACGGCGCGCGCAGCATGCAAGTCGCGTTGTTTTTAGAACAGCATGGTTTTACCCAAATTAGCAACCTGACAGGTGGCGTCCATGCCTGGGCTCAGCAAGTCGACGGCACGATGCCGACCTATTGAATTTCAATGCATCGACTTTCTGAAAATGATAGTACGTGAAGCGCGTGGTTTGGGATTGGTTGTTCTTCTGGCGGAAGAGATCGCAGCCATTTACTCCCCCATTAATTGAAGATACAAGGAACTTTGCCATGCAGACCACTGACCCGAACCACAATCAACCCCACCCATCTGGCGCGTCATCCCCGTCGGCCGTTAGCGCCGATAAGCTGCCCGGGATCCGGCATATCATCGCCGTCGGCAGCGGCAAGGGCGGTGTCGGAAAATCCACGGTGAGCGTCAATCTGGCGCTCGCCCTGCAGCAGCTCGGGGCGCGCGTCGGGATCGTAGATGCCGACATCCTTGGCCCCAGCATCCCCGGCATGCTCGGCATCCCAACCGGTGAGCCGCCAGCGACGGGCCCGGACGGCAAGATGATCCCGGCGGAGCGGCACGGCCTGAAGGCGGTATCGATGGGCATGCTCACCGGAGACGACAAACCGGCCGTCTTGCGCGGGCCGATGGTGGGAAAATACCTGAAGATGTTCATCGACGGCGTGCAATGGGGACCGCTGGACTACTTGATCCTCGATCTCCCGCCCGGTACCGGCGACACCCAATTGACGCTGGCACAGAGCATGCCGCTGTCGGGCGTGGTGATCGTAACGACACCACAGGCCGTGAGCCTCAAGATCGCCCGCCGAGGCTTGCGGATGTTCGAGAAGGTGCAGGTCAAGATTCTTGGGATCGTCGAGAACATGCGCACCTTCACCTGCCCCCACTGCGGCGAGAACACGGATATCTTCCGTCACGGCGGCGGCGAGCAGATGTGCCGGGAGCTTGGCGTCCCATTTCTGGGTGCCTTACCTATCGATGCCGATGTCGTCACCTGCGGTGATGAGGGTCGTCCGATCGTGGCGGACCAGCCAACGTCGGTCAGCGCCAAGGTGTATGCCGCCATCGCCGCGGCGCTCGTGGAGCAGCTCCAGGCGGCGGTCACAGTGCTGAAGCCTTTTGTGTGGAAGTGGGACAGTAACGAGGGGGTGCCAGCCTGGATGGAAGGTGCGGCGCGGCCTGCTGGATCGCAGAAGACCCCCATCGGTTTCCTGCGTCGCGATCCGCGTACCTTATCCATCCTCTGGGAGGACGGTCATCGGGACGACTTTGACGTCCGCGACCTGCGCTTGGCATGTCATTGCGCCCTCTGCGTCGAGGAGATGAGCGGACGCAAGCTGCTCGATCCAAAGACGATACGATCTGATGTGAGCCCGCGACAGATCGCGAGCATAGGCAACTACGCGATCCAGTTCGATTGGAGCGATGGCCATAGCAGCGGGATATATTCGTTTAACGACCTGCGTGCCCTAGGCGCGCGCGCTGCGGCGAAGAGCATTGAAAATGTCTGATTTCCTGCTTGCCGATCTGCCGATCAGTATGCCGGTCAGTATTCGCGCGGAGACTTCTCTCGCCGACCCCGACACTTGCAAGTTCATCGTGAGCCGTACCTTGCATCCTGGCGGCCCCTTCTTTTTCGGCAACAAGGAACGGGCCGCCGGTTCGCCGCTCGGCGAGCGACTGTTTGCCCTCTCGGGCGTGGCCAACGTGCTCATTGCCGAGAGCGTGGTGACCATCTGCAAGGAGCCGATCGCCTCGTGGTCAGGACTGAAAGCCGCCATCGGGACGGCCATCCGGACACAACTGCTGACTGGCGTGCCGGCGATCTTGGAGATGCATGTCCACACCGGCACGCAAGGAAGGTCCGATGCAGAGCTTACTACGGCTGTTCAGACACTCCTGGACAAGGAGGTCAATCGTTCAATCGCTAACCACGGCGGGAAGATTTCGATTGTGGAGGTCCGGCAAGGGAAGCTTTTCATCACCATGAGCGGCGGCTGCCAGGGATGTGCGTCCTCTCAGGTGACGCTGCGGCAGGGATTCGAAGTCATGCTGAAAAGGGTCGCCCCGGAAATCGAGGAAATTGTGGATACGACGAACCACGCAGCGGGGAAGCAGCCGTACTACCCGCGCCATGATGTGCCCCTATGACAAATCGACTGTCCCAGGAAACCTCCGCAACCGTCGCGACGCTAGCCGATCTCGCAAAGTTGGCAAACTACTCGCTCATTGATACTCTCAACTGCGATCCTGACGGGAAAGCAAACGGAGCCGACCACGCGCCGCGACAAGTTTTCACGGGCCACTATGTCTCCGTCAATCCCACGCCAATCAAAGACCCCGAGTACGTCGCGCACAGCAAAAACTTTTTTCGTGAACTTGGCTTCGCCGACAGCATGGCACAGTCGGCCGACTTCGTCCGCATGTTCTCCGGCGACATCTCGCACGTTCCGGAGCCGATGCGCAAGGTCGGTTGGGCGTGTGGGTACGCACTTTCCATCTTCGGCACCGAATACTACCAGCAGTGCCCGTTCCAAACCGGCAACGGATACGGCGACGGTCGCGCAGTTTCCGTGCTTGAGGCCGTCATCAACGGTAGCCGCTGGGAAATGCAGCTCAAAGGTGGCGGCCGGACGCCCTACTGCCGCGGCGCGGACGGTCGCGCCGTCCTGCGCTCGAGTGTCCGCGAGTTCCTGGCGCAGGAGCACATGCACGCGCTCTTCGTTCCAACATCACGGGCTCTGAGTTTGTACGTTTCGAAAACGGAGAAGGTCAAGCGGCCGTGGTACTCGGAGGGCTCGCGCTCGAAGGATCCCGACATGCTTATATCGGAGGCAGTCGCCATCTCGACGCGCGTCGCACCGTCGTTCATTCGGGTCGGTCAACTCGAGCTCTTCGGTCGCCGTGTCCGCAAGAAGGAACACCCGCAAGCGATGGAGGAGCTCGAGAAGATTGTGTTGCACTTGATCGATCGTGAGTACAGTGACGTCATCGACAGACAACTAAGCACCGCCGAAAAAGTGGTGTTGCTCGCGCACGAGTTCCGCAGCCGCCTTACGTCGCTTGTGGCGAACTGGATCCGCGTCGGCTACTGCCAGGGCAACTTTAACAGCGACAACTGCGCGGCCGGTGGCTTCACACTCGACTACGGTCCATTCGGATTCTGCGATGTGTTCAACCCGCACTACCAGCCATGGACGGGTGGCGGATATCACTTCTCGTTCCTGAACCAAGCAGTGGCAGCGGAACGCAACTTCCACATGTTTTGGACGGCGTTGCGGCCGTTGCTGACCTCGCATCAGGACTATCTGCGACAGTTCGACGAGATTCGAAGTGACTTTTCGAAAGTGATGCAAGCGCAAATGGAGAAGATGTGGGCTGCCAAACTTGGACTTGGCACTTTTCACGCGGCGTTGTTCAGTGAGCTCGAAACGCTCATGGTGCAAACTCCTGTCGATTACACCATCTTCTTCCGCGAGCTCTCGATGGTACCTGACGACATTGGCCCACTCAAAAAAAGCTTCTACAAGGAATCGAAGCGCGCCATGGCTTCAATGCACCCGATGGTTGAGACAGACCCCGAAGGGATGGACAAGCGCTGGTCAGAGTGGCTCACAAAATGGAAATCGCTCATCGGCAGCGCCAGCACGAGCAACGCGAATGCTGCTCCGCCCCGCTCCCGTGAGGAGCTCTCTAGGCAGATGAGACTCGTCAACCCAAAATACACTTTGCGAGAGTGGTTCCTTGTGCCTGCGTACAGCCAAGCGAGCACGGGAAACTACGCTCTAGTTCGAGAGCTGCAGGAAGTCATGACGCAGCCATACGCCGAGCAGTCGAAGGACGTGGAGGCGAAATACTATAGGCTGAAGCCGTCTGAGTTCTTTGATGTCGCTGGATTTTCGTATGTTAGCTGCTCGTCGTGATTTTTCGAAAACTGATCGGCGAGGGTCGGCACCACGTTGGCGGCCAGCCCGCTGCCTACGTGTGCCGAAATCGTAGCTGCGACGCGCCGATGACAAGCGCGCAGGCGCTCATCGAGTGCTGCACAGCATGACGAAGATTGCCATGGCACAGCGCAGTCTGGGCGAGCTTTACGAAAACGGCTCGAGTATTGCGCTGGACATTACCATAGCGTCTCATTGGTATCGTCTCGCAGCACTGCAAGGCGATTCCACCGCCAAAGAACATTTGCAACGCTTAGCACAGCCAAACACGTTATGTAAAAAAGGCAATCGATCCACACAACAAGGCCCGCCATGAACACCAAGGTAATTACCATCGTTGACCAGCGCGCCGCCAGCCGCGTACCGGTCATTCCGGCGCACACGCCTGCCCCCTGCGGCACGCTCCCGGACACGCGCGGTCGGCTCTTGCGCGACCTGCGCATTTCAGTGACCGACCGCTGCAACTTCCGCTGCACCTACTGCATGCCCAAGGAAGTATTCGACAAGGACTACAAGTATTTGCCAAAAGCCAAACTTTTGAGCTTCGAGGAAATAACACGCATGACACGCCTGTTCGTCGCACACGGTGTCGAGAAAATTCGCCTCACCGGCGGCGAACCCCTGCTGCGTAAAAACCTCGAGGTTTTGATCGGGATGCTGGCCGAACTCAAGACGCATGACGGCAAACCATTGGATATGGCCCTCACCACCAACGGCTCGCTACTGTACAAGAAAGCCCAGGCGTTCAAGGACGAAGGCCTGCAGCGCATCACTGTCTCGCTCGATTCGCTCGATGAAGCTACATTCCGCGCCATGAACGACGTGGATTTTCCGGTGGCCGATGTGTTAAAAGGCCTCGACGCTGCGCAGGACGCGGGCTTTACGTCCATCAAGATCAACATGGTGGTCAAGAAAGGTGTCAACGATCAGGACATCGTTTCGATGGCGCGGCGCTTCAAGGGTAGCGGCCAAATAGTGCGCTTCATCGAATACATGGACGTGGGCTCCTCCAACGGCTGGCGTATGAACGATGTCGTGCCCTCGGCCGAGATCGTGCGCATGATCAACGCAGAGATGCCGATCATCGAAGTTGAATCGAACTACACCGGTGAAGTCGCCCAGCGCTGGGCTTATGCGGATGGCAGTGGAGAAATCGGCGTCATCTCCAGCGTGACGCAAGCCTTTTGTTCCACCTGCACGCGCGCCCGACTCTCGACCGATGGCAAGTTGTACACCTGCCTGTTCGCGCAGTCCGGCCATGATTTGCGCGCGCTCATGCGTTCGGGTAAGAGCGACGAGAAAATCGCCGGTGCCATAGGTTTTATCTGGAACCAGCGTGTAGATAATTATTCGGAAATTCGCACAACAGAGACTGCGCGGATGAAGAAAGTTGAGATGTCTTATATCGGCGGTTGACTCCAGAGGCTCATTGGCCAAAACCAAGGTACTGCCACATAAAGGAAACAGTTATTTCATCCCATCAAACTAATTTTCAGGGCTCCGTCTTCGACCCGCTGCGTGAGGCCATCGAGCGGCAGATCCACAAGTTACGGGCCGCAGTCAATGGCGGCGGACACTTCAGCATCGAAGTGACGTCGCCCACGTTCGTCGGCAGGAGCATGATCGAGAGACCGCGGCTGGTGTATCGCGCAATCGCCCACCTGATGCAGGGTGACGCGCCCCCGGTGCACGCCGTCGACAGTCTGAAGACTCGAACGCCCGCTCATCTTGAGCCG
>JBCKLP010000042.1:0-15821 GCA_038903735.1 Burkholderiales bacterium
GCTACGCAAGTATCGGAATTTGCCCTTCGACTTTGCCGCTACAAGCGTGGCGGCGCTTGCAGCGGTATTGGACGTCAAGCGCATTCTTGCGGTGGGCCGGGACTTTGATAGCCAGTGCTTGACGCAAAACCTCACAAAGCCAGTATTGGTGGGTGTTTCGAGGCATTTTGCTGGGGTGAAGATGATGCGAATGATACGGGCAAGTTGGGGGGGGTTGTGCGCTGTGAGGGGCTGGAGGCGGGAATTTTCTGAAATCTTCGCAAGCGAATGTGATGGTTGTGGGCGGCTGAATTTTGTTCGTCATTTTCCTCGTATTCGGGGTGCGGTGTGTATGCGGATTGCTCGGCGAAGCGTTGTCTCCTGAGCGGCGTGATTTTAACGGGGAAGATGGCAATGCGATTGATTCAGAACATGCAGATGCAGGTGGGTGAAGTGCAGGTGGGTGAAGTGGATGTCGCACAAATCCAGTTCGATCCGAAATCGCGAGATGATGTACTGAAGATTCTCAAAGGCTTGCAGCACACCTATGTGACCGAGGCGCTGTGATCGAAGATATTCGCGCTGCTGGAGACCCAGATCGCACCGGCGGTGGACAAGCGCAACGGGCGCCCCGGTATGACGCTGTGGAGGATTATGGTATGCGGGGTGTTGAGGCTGGACCTGAACATCGATTACGAGCGGCTGCACGAACTGGTGAACCAACACCTGACGCTGCGCCAGATGCTCGGGCATGGGGTGTTTGATCGTGAGTTGTATCATTTTCAGACTTGTTTAAGCACGGCGAACTCCTTGGCCTAAAGCAGTCCTCCAACCATACGTCAATCAGCGTCTACTCAACACAAAATAGTGCCATCCCTACTTCCTTAAATACGGGCCTCTCTCGCACCCGGATCAGGAAGTCTGAACTTGGCGTGGGGATTCGACCCCGGTTACCGCCGTGAACGGGCTGCCCCAGTCGCCGACTTCGATATTCTTGCGGCTACTGGTGACGATACGAGTTGCGTTACACCACCGCCGGGGAGTCCTCAACAGGCACCCCGGCCTGCCGCTTGATACCCTGGCCTCGATCCTGGGCTGCCATGTGCGGATTCAAGGGCGGATACCGGACGCTGCTGCGGGAACGGGCCTGCTGGCGGGTGCAAGGCGACGCACTGACAGTCGATTGAGGGCTTACCTTGGCGGCGATTTCAGGCGAGAATTGCGGTCTGTGTTTATCTGCTGAAGCCGCAATATTTCACCCCTGCCGGCCACGAAGCACCCCAAGAGAAAGGGGGTATTAATGGGGGTATCAATGCGATCAGCCATGTTAAACCTATATAATTCAATGAGATAGATCTATTATGCTGCTGATGATCGACAACTACGACAGCTTTACCTACAACCTGGTCCAGTATTTCGGAGAACTGGGCGCTGAGGTGCGCGTGGTGCGCAATGACGAGGCGAGCGTCGCCGAACTGGTGGCCATGCAAGCGGCGAGGATCGTCATATCCCCCGGCCCCTGCACACCCAACGAGGCGGGGATATCCGTCGAAGCCATCCGCACCTTTGCCGGCAGGATTCCCCTGCTTGGCGTATGCCTGGGGCATCAGGCGATAGGCGCCGCGTTTGGCGGCAAGGTGGTGCACGCAAGGACGCTGATGCACGGCAAGACCTCGCCCATCGAACATTCCGGGACCGGTGTTTTTGCCGGCCTGCCCAGCCCGTTTACCGCCACGCGTTACCATTCGCTGGCGATCGAGCGGGCGAGCCTCCCCGATTGTCTCGAGATCACGGCCTGGACCGCAGATGGCGAAATCATGGGGGTGCGGCACCGCACGCAGGCGATCGAGGGGGTGCAGTTCCATCCCGAATCGATACTCAGCGAACACGGCAGGAAGCTCTTGCAGAATTTTCTCAACATCGAGGTGTGACATGGCGATTACGGCCCAGGAAGCGCTTTCGCGCATCATCGAGCATCGGGAAATTTTCCACGATGAAATGCTGGAACTGATGCGCGCCATCATGGGCGGTGAAATGTCACCGGTGCTTATTTCGGCGATCATCACGGGGTTGCGTGTCAAGAAGGAAACCATAGGCGAAATCACCGCCGCGGCCCTGGTCATGCGCGAGCTGGCCACCATGGTCAAGGTGGCTGACCGCACCCACCTGGTTGACGTGGTCGGCACCGGGGGTGACGGCTCGCATACGTTCAATATTTCCACCGCGGCGATATTCGTCTGTGCCGCAGCCGGGGCGCGGGTTGCCAAACATGGCAACCGCGCGGTGTCCTCCAAATCGGGCAGCGCCGACGTGCTGGAAGCGTTGGGCGCCAACATCAATCTCACCCCCGAGCAGGTCGGGCGCTGCATCGACGAGGTCGGTGTGGGTTTCATGTTCGCGCCCGCGCATCATGCCGCCATGAAGCACGCCGCGCCGGTGCGTCGTGAGCTGGGTGTCAGGACCATTTTCAATATTCTGGGGCCGCTCACCAATCCGGCCGGCGCGCCCACCCAGGTGATGGGGGTGTTCCATCCCGATCTGGTGGGCATCCAGATCCGCGCCTTGCAGCGGCTGGGTTCGCGCCACGCCCTCACCGTCTATGGCCTGGAGGGGCTGGACGAGATCTCCATCAGCGGACCCACCCTGGTGGGAGAGTTAAAAGGCGGCGAGGTTTCCGAATACACGCTGGAGCCGGCGCGTTTCGGACTGCCGGTGCACGATGCCGCCGCGATCCGCGTGGCGAGCGTGGAGGAGTCGCGCGCCATGCTGCTGGCAGCGCTTGAGAACCAGGCGGGCGCCGCGCGCGACATCGTCGCGCTCAATGCCGGCGCGGCCATTTATGTGTCGGGCAAGGCGGGTACTCTGGAAGAGGGAGTGGAACAGGCATTCGCCGCGATACAAAGCGGCAAGGCGCGCGCCAAGCTCGATGAGTTCATCAAGAGTACTCGGCAGGCAGGCTAAACCTCCCACACTTGCACCTTCGGGGTGACGCCGATTTCCCGCGCCGCTTTGCAGAAATCCCGGTCGAAGGTGTGCATCACCGCGGACCCGCAGACTGCCAGGTGCAGCGCGTCGGCAAAATCGGCTCCCTGCGCATACCAGTCCAGGGCGTGCGCGACGGCCTCGGCATCTTCCACGACGGTGTTGTCGACTTCAAGCAAGGCGCCCAGGAACGTTTGAATGTCGGCGCAGGATTTCTGCTAGCGGGCACGCAAAACCCATGCGGATTCCATCAGAACGGTGCGCGACACAAAAACCGTATCCTGGGCAATGAGCCGGCGGACCGTGGCGACTTGTTCGGGATGATCCGCGACCACGGTACGCACCAGCATATTGGTGTCAAAAGCGATCACCGGCCGCGCCTCTCGGATGCGTCCCGGTCCGCGCTGCTATCCGCATTGATATCCGCATTGATATTAATAGGCGCACACAGTTCTTCGATTGAAAGCGGCGCTCCGTCGTGCCGAAGCATGCCAATAAGGCTGGCCAGATTCTGGCCGGCTTTCTTGGGAGCGACCTTCAGCGTTACGCCCGATGCATTGGCGACAAGCGTAAGCAGTGTGCCTTCCTTCCAATGCAGTTTTTCCCGAATTTCTTTTGGGATGACGATCTGCCCCTTGCTCGATAGCGTGATAGTTATCGACATGAACAATCTCCGCTTGTAAGTCGAAAAGTAAGTCCAATTATCGACTGACTGATACTAAATGGCAATTGCTATCCCACATTGTTATTCCACAGGGTATTGGCTCAGAAAGGGTTGGTGAAATCGCATGTTTCTCGCACCATCTGAAGACGGCGAAGTTCTAGCCGAATAACGAATGCAAATGGCCCACTGGCGGAAGATATGAGCGACATCCTTCAAAAAATTCTCAAGGTCAAAGTCGACTGCTGGCATCGCTTGAGAACCAGGCGGGCGCCGCGCGCGACATTGTCGCGCGCAATGCCGGCGCGACCATTTGCCGGCGCGACCATTTATGTGTCGGCCAAGGCGGGTACACTGGAACAAGGAGTGGAACAGGCATTCGCCGCGATACCAAGCGGCAAGGCGCGCGCCAAGCTCGTTGAGTTCATCGAAGAGTACTCAGGAGGCCGGTCAAGCCCGGTAGATCTTCGGCAAGACGTTTCAGTTCACCCGGTTTTCGCCAGATCCAGAAAGTGCAAGTTGCCCGATGACAAAAATAGGCCGCAATGATCTTTGCCCCTGCGGCAGCGGCAGGAAATACAAACTGTGTTGTGGTGCTCCTCAGGCCGGCACGCCGCCGGCGCAGACCGCGCAGTCGTCGATTCCCGGGCTTCTGAAGGTCGCGATGGAGCATCATCAGGCCGGACAGCTTCCCCTGGCCGAGGCTCTCTATCGGCAGATACCCGAGGCAATCCCGAAACACACGGCAATCCCGGAACATACGGCAATCCCGGAACACACCGATGCGCTGTACCTGTCCGGCATGCTGGCAAGGCAGCGCGGTGAGCTGGGGATCGCGGCCGATTTTTTTGCCAGAACCTTGCAGTTCAATCCGCGGCACAGCGGGGCCGCGGTAAGCCTTGGCAATGTGCAACAGGCATTGGGGCAATTCGAGGTTGCGGCCGGGACTTTCCGCGAGGCGATCCGCGCGCATCCGGATTCATTCGAAGCCCATGCCAATCTTGGCACCGTGCTTCAGGCACAGGGCAAATCTCTGGAAGCAGTGGCGAGTTACCAGCAGGCGATCACGCTCAATCCGGCATTGGCCACCGCGCAGTGCGGCCTGAACGCGCTGCTCAGTTCCATGGTGCCGCTGTGGCAGGTGCCGATGATGAACGACTCCCGGCGCAACGATGCCTATTTCCAGGCGCTCAAGACCGCGGTCACGGCGGGACACCTGCGTCCTGGAAATTGGCACGGGCTCCGGCCTGTTGTCGATGATGGCGGCAAAGCTTGGCGCGAAATCGGTGACCACCTGCGAGGCGGAGCCTCTCATTGCCGCCACCGCCAGGCGTGTCATCGCCGATAACGGGCTCGGGCACCGCGTCAATGTGATTGCCAGACTTTCCAGCGACCTCAAGGTCGGGGCAGATCTGCCGGAACCGGCAGACATACGGGTATCGGAAATTTTGTCCAGCGAACTGCTTGCCGAAAGGGTGCTACCGAGCATCGAGGATGCCAGGCGCCGGCTGCTGAAACCCGGCGGCCGCATGATTCCTGCAGCGGGGGGAATCATGATTGCCCTCTTTGGTGGCGAGGACATCGGCGGCAACGTCGTCGTGGAAGATTCCTGCGGATTCAAGCTGCGGCACTTCAACCACATCGTCCAGAAAAAGCAGGGTATTACCCGCAATGATCTGACATCATGATGCTCACCGCGGATGTTGAGGCCCTGCACTTTGATTTCCAGAACCAGGCCTTTCACGCCGGCGAATCAAAGCTGCTGCGAATTCCGGTAACGGCCTCCGGCCGCTGTTACGGCATCATTCAGTGGATACGCCTGCAGATGGATGAACACACCGTTTTCGAGAACCACCCATCCAACAAAGCGGCGGCTTCCGGATGGCAGCACCTTGCGTACATCTTCCCGGCGCCGGTTGAACTTAATGCCGGCCAGGTTGCGCGGGTTGCAGCGGTGCACAAGCGGATTTTTCCGTGGTTTTCGCTTGAAGGAACTGAATAAAAGACAGATGTGAGTATTTGCTTGGAAAGGTAGGGTGACATTGCGGATTGCTCGCACACTCTGAAGACTGCGAAGTTTTATCCGAATAACCGAATGCAAATGGTCCACTGGTGGAAGGTATGAGCGACATCCTGCAAGAAATACTCAAGGTCAAAGCCGGGGAAATCGCCGCGGCCAAGGCGCTGCGACCGCTTGCCGCAATGCGGGCGGCCGCGCAAGCCGCGCCGCCAGCGCGGGATTTCGTGGCGGCGCTGCGCGCCAAGATCGCGCAAGGCAAGCCGGCGGTGATTGCCGAAATCAAGAAGGCGAGTCCCAGCAAAGGCGTCATCCGCGAGGATTTCGATCCCGCCGGCATTGCGGCCTCCTATGCTGCGCATGGTGCGGCCTGCCTGTCGGTGCTCACCGATGCGCATTTTTTCCAGGGTGCTGCTGAACACCTGATTGCGGCGCGCGCGGCGGCGGCCATACCCGCATTGCGCAAGGATTTCATGATCGAGGCCTATCAGGTCCACGAGGCACGTGCCTGGGGTGCCGACTGCATCCTGCTGATTGTGGCGGCGCTGGATGCCGGCACCCTGGTCGAACTGGAGGATTTGGCGCACTCCCTGGGCATGGCGGTGCTGGTCGAGGTGCATGATCAGACCGAACTGGACACGGCCTTGACCTTGAAGACACCGTTGATCGGTATCAATAACCGTGACCTGCGAACCTTTGCCACCCGCCTGGAGACAACCCTGAGCCTTTCTCCAGTGGTGCCTGGCGACCGCCTGGTGATAACCGAGAGTGGAATTCTCTCCCGCGAGCACGTGAACCGCATGCGTCAGGCCGGGATAAATGCCTTTCTCGTCGGGGAGGCCTTCATGCGTGCCGCCAACCCTGGCAAGGCACTGGAAGATCTGTTTTTATCTCATTGAATTAAAAGAAATAAAAATAACTCTTCCCGTGTTGTTGCAAAGATGCAACAGAGTTACCTGAAAATGCGCCAAAAATCACGCTTTCGATGGCAAGCCGCCTACGTATTGTCCACAATGGCGCCAACTCCTGCAGCAATGGGAGGGCAAACCGGTGTTGCCGAGGTGCAGTTCGAACCACTTCAGCGCCACCAAATCACCAAAAACCAAGGAGATTTAATTGATGAACAAGAAACTAATGGCAGTCGCCGTCGCCGGCGCGCTGGCCGTGCCGGGGCTAGCGTTCGCGCAGGCCGCGAGCGTGCAGATCTACGGCGTCTTGGACCTGCGCGCTGACAACATGAAATTCTCGGCGAGCACCGTGGGGTTGAGCGACGGGACGACCAAGAACCATCTGTTCAGTTCGGGCAGCCGCTGGGGGCTGCGCGGCAGCGAAGACCTGGGCGGAGGGCTGAGTGCTTTCTTCCAGTTGGAATCGGGAATCCCTGCAGACGGCCGGCCGCTGGCTGGGATTGACACGGGCGGGGTCAACACCTTTGGCGGCCGGGACACCTTCCTCGGGCTGAGGTCCACGTCGTGGGGCGCGGTCCAGGGCGGCGGCTTCAGCACGCCGTACTTGGGCGTGACCAGCATCTGGAACGTGGTTCCGACCCTCGGCCACGGCCAGATCATCATGGGCAACGGCGACACCACCGGCGGCCTGCCGAGCCCGAACTGCGTCGGCATCGTCTCCCCGGCCGGGTTTTTGGCGACCGTCGGGACGGTGACGATTCCGGCCATCCCCGCGGGCGCACCCGCGGGCGCACCCGCGGTGGCGGTCGCGGTCACGACGACGCCCGGCTCGACGTGCGCGAGCAATGGCGTCGAAGGGGGGCAGTGGTCGTTCGCGCGCCGCCAGTCTGACCAGATCCAGTACACGTCGCCGGTGATCAACGGGTTCGTGTTCAGGGCGTCGACCGCCTTTGCGGAGTGGGAGGCGAACAGCAATGCGCCCATTAATCCGGGCGTCAAGGCGTCGCTCTACTCCTACAGCCTGAGCTGGTCGGGCGGCCCGTTCAGCGTCGCCGGCGGGTACGAGACGCATAACAAGTTCGCCGGCCTCGCCCTGGATACGGCGGTGATCAACGGCAAGGACACCGGCGTCACCGTCGGCGGCCGCTGGAATTACGGCAAGGGCCTGCTGGGCGCCGGCTTCGAGCGCCTGAAATACGGCGCTGGGTCCACCTCTGCGACGGCAGGCAGCGCTTTCCAGCTGGACAACTGGGTGATCAACGGCACGTACAACATCACCCCGCGCGGGGTGGTGTCCGCCGCCTATTCGCGCACAGCGGGCGGCAAGAGTTGCGGCCCCACGGCACCGGTGGTGGCGGCGTTGGGCGGTGTTGCGGCCTGCGGTGATGCCGGCAAGGCTTCGAACGTCACCCTGGCATACGACCACAGCCTGTCCAAGCGCACGGGGATCTACGCTGTGTATGGCCGCATCAACAACGGCTCGGGCTCGAGGTACTACTACGTCGCCGGGCCGACGTCGAACGCGTTTGGCGGCGACATCGGTGGGGCGACGGCAGGCGTGGATGTCACGACCTACGCCGTGGGTGTGAAGCACTCGTTCTAAGAAGAAGAGGGGAATCCCCGCAGGGGCGCCTTCGGGCGCCCTTTTCCATGGTGCGCCCGGCAGGGCGCACTCACTTGAAGGTGAAAGTCCTTTACTCACTTGGCAAGGAGAAGAGTTAGCCGAACGGCAAGGGTGTCCTGGGTGACTGGGAATCCGCAGGAAGCTGAAGGCAAAGCGCTGGCCTGACGAACAGGAAGCGGATGAGGCGGCGTAGTGGGGTGAGGCGGCCAAAGACCACTTGAAGCAGCACTGGCCCGCGATCAAGGCCAAACCGGCGCAAAAGTCGCAGCGCAAAAGTCGAAGTGTCGCAAAAGGCGTAGTTGACTGGGCCCGAGGAAGCGCGTAGTAAATAAATTTGCAAGCCATCCGATATTCCGGAAACACATACGTGAATACGCCGGTCCCCTTGTTGCCAACCCGGCTGATGCGACGCTCGCCATTGCGTGCGTCGATGCTTAAATTACCGCTATCACTGAATTTACGCTCCCTCATGGTTGCGCTGAGCCTGCTGGTAATTTACGTAGTGCTCGACTGGGCCGCTTATTCCTATGCGGCGGGACCCTTGGCGGTCACGCCCTGGAATCCGGCGCCGGGGGTGGGTACCGCGTTGTTATTGGCCCTGGGCAATACCTGGGTGCCGGTGCTGTTTGCCGCCATCTTGCTGTCCGAGATGATTGTCCGGCACGCCGCCCTCAGTCTGCCCCAGGCTTTGCTGCTCTCGGCTTTGCTGACTGCCGGCTACACCGCCCTTGCAAGCATGCTGCGCACCGGCCCACTGGCCATCGATCCGCGCCTGACGCGCATGCGCGACCTGATTCTGCTTACGCTATGCACTACGGGCATGACCTTGGTAATTGCTGTCATTTACGTGCTGGTGCAGACGGATCTGGAGGCCATCCGCAGTCAGGCGATGCTCAGTTACATCATCCGCAGTTGGATCGGAGATCTGATCGGGATACTGGTGTTCGCGCCGCTGATTCTGTTGCTGTGGAGCGGGCGCATGGGCTCGGTTCAGCGCAAAAGCGATGCGTTCGCGCATGGTTTTGGCATTCTCCTGGCAGCACTGTTTGCCTTTTGGGTGGTCTACGGCAATGTGCCTGCCGAGCAGATCACTTCGCTTTACCTGCTTTTCATTCCCTTGATCTGGGTGTCAATCCGCTTTGGACTGCGTGGCGCAGTGGTTGCTTCCATTGCCCTGCAACTGGGGGTCATCCTGCTATCGCACCTGGGTTCGCAGAGCGATGCAACAGTGCTGCAGTTCCAGATACGTTTGCTGGTGATTGCGGCGACCGGCTTGTTCCTGGGTGCGGCAGTGGATGAATTGCACAGCGCCGAGCAGAAATTGCGTGAGCGCCAGTCCGAACTGGACCGTACCCTGCGACTGGCGGCATCGGCCGAACTGGCCTCGGCCATGGCGCATGAACTCAATCAGCCGCTGTCTGCCATCGGCATTTATATCCGCAACTGCGAAATGATGTTGCGTGCGCGGCCGGTGCCGGTGCTGCAGGAAACCATGAGGAAGGTTGCCAATGAAGTGCGGCGGGCGGGCGAAGTGGTCCACAAACTGCGCGAGTTCTATCGCAGCGGCAGCTCAAGGCTGGAGGCGGTGGCCGTCGGAGATTTGCTGCGGCATGCCGTGGAGAACATGCAGGAACGCGCCTCGCGGCATCAGATCTCGATCACTCATGCAATTGAGCAGGGCTTGCCGGCAGTGGCAATCGATCGAATCCAGATTGAAACTGTCTTGCACAATCTGTTGTCCAATGCTATAGAGGCCATTCGCGACGGGGGTGGAACCGAGCGCCAGATCACTCTGGACGCCAAATCAGCGGACAAAGGCAGGATAATGATCACCGTCAGCGATACCGGTCCGGGTGTCGATGCCGACGATGCGGAGCAATTGTTCAGGCCGTTTACCAGCAGCAAGGCCTATGGGCTCGGATTGGGCCTGTCGATGAGCAGTTCCATTGTCGCCGCCCATGCCGGGACATTGCGGGTGGTGCCGGGCCCGGGCGGATGCTGTTTCGAATTTACGCTGCCGAGCATGGCATCGGTGCGAGAAGAGTAATCATCAACGAGGAGAGCAGCATGGACATGGTGAACGCTTCAATTATGACAAGCACGGCGACGGCAAGCACGGCGGCGCAGACGGCGGCAAAAGTTTTTATTGTGGAAGACGATCCGGCGGTCAGCGACTCGCTCTCGCAGTTGCTGAGTATGCAGGGCTATGCGACGGCGTCTTTTGATTCTGCCGAGGCCTTTCTCGCTGCTGCAGACCCTAGCTGGGCGGGCTGCGTAATTCTGGATATCCGCCTGCCGGGTATGAACGGTCTGGACCTGCAGGCGAGCCTCGGCAGCCGGGGTAGCAAGCTGCCGGTCATCATCATCACCGGCCATGGGGATACCAAGAATGCACGCGCGGCCTTCAAGGCGGGCGCGGTCGATTTCATCGAAAAACCCATTGATGCCGACGCTTTGCTGGAAGCAGTGTCCACCTCAATGAACGCCGGTGGGCAACGCCAGCATGACGCTGCCGAGCGCGCAACGCTGGCCGCCAAACTCGAGCGCCTGACCACGCGTGAAAACGAGGTTCTGGAGCTGATCATCGAGGGCAAGCACAGCCGCGAGGTCGCCGAGAGTCTGGGCATCAGCCCGCGCACGGTTGAGGTCTACAAATCGCGGCTGATGGAGAAGCTTCAGGTAAAGCGCACCAATGATCTGCTGCGTCTGATGATTGCGTATCGCTTGTCGAAGAACTGATATTCGCACCCCTGTATTCACACCCCTGTGTTAGCGGGTCATGCACAAAGCGGGTCTGGTTTAAATTAAACAGGACCCTGCTCAATTCAAATTGCGTGAGCCCCGTGATATGCGAATCACAGGCGAAAAGCCAAGATAGGCCGCCAGCCAGAGCGAATCGCCTGGTTGTTGGCTGTCGCGAAACGCGGGCAAACTCATGGTGATCACGCGAATGAGGTTCGTCCGCAAAGCCTATCGCCTGACAAAAATATGATCCGGCAACAGTCCCGAATGATGCCGCTCGTACATCTGTGCATAGGCGTCTTCAATGTGTTTGGCAAACAAGGCGGTGTCAAACAACGGGCAGGTATCCCTGTTTTTCTTCAGGCGGCTCGTGATCCGGGAAATACCTTCTGGCGTCCTGGCGAGATCGATGGCGCGTGCTTCATAAGCTTCATAGGAATCGGTAATCAGCTCGGGCAAGCCGATGGCATCGAGCAGACTCGATGCCACGCGGCTCGGAAACACGTCGGCTGTGCAGGTCAGTACCGGCAATCCCGCCCAAAGCGCGTCGCTCGCTGTGGCGCCGGCGTTGCAGGGAAGGGTGTCCAAGGAACAGATCGGCGGCCCCATGCCGCGCCAGGTGCGCCGCCAACGGTAGTCGGCCACCGAATACCAGGCGTTCCGCGCCGACCCCCCGTTGCACGGCTTCCCTCCGCAGGTTCTCAGTGGCCAGCGCGCTTTCCTCGAGCAGCCATAAAACGCTGTTGTCCACGCTCTTCAATATCCGCATCCAGCAATCAAAAGTGGCGGGCAGTATTTTGTACAGATTATTGAAGCAGCAGTATACAAATCCGGGCTCCGGCAGGCCCAGTTCCTTGCGCGTGTAAAAGGTTTCGGCAATCCGCCGCTTGCTATCGTTGGCCTGGTAGCTGTCCGGCAGATAGGCTATTTTCTCGACGTAGTATTGACGGCTGTCGCGCGGAATCAGCTTTTCATCTGCCACAAGATAATCAAAAAACTCGGCGCCAATGGTGCCCGGAAAACCGAGGTAGTTGATTTGAATCGGCGCGGCCCTCAGGGCGAAAATGCCCAGCCTGCCGCCGGCGGTATGACCACCCAGGCAGACGGCGATGTCGATTTTCAGCTTGCGAGCCAGTTCCACGACCTCCGCGTCTGATTTCCCGCTGACATCAATAAAGGAATCGAACGCCCTTGACAATCTTTGTCTCATTGCGTCCTTGGTATCGAAACCCAAGGAAATTCCAATCACCTCAAACCGGTTTCGATCATGCATTTCATACAATTCGGCGGTTAATAATGCAACTGGATGTTCTTGAAAATCGGCGGAGAAATAGGCGATGCGGATTCGCTCGTGCCTCGGCAATTGGGGAATCTCGCCAAGCCGTGCGTCCTGCGGAAAATTGTTCATTACGCAGATGCGGGCGGCCTTGAAATGAATCTGCGGGGAGTTGGACAAGGCGATGACGACTGAAGGGTTTGCGGCTTTCTCGCCCCGTTCTATTCGTTCCTCGAGTTGCCTCAGGTGGTCATTGAAACCATGCCAATCGCAAAGGCGCATTTTTGTATGCAGCCAGGTGCCGAACAGAAACGGAAAATCCGGATTTTGTCGCAGCGCCTGATCGTAAGGCGCAGGAAATAAATAAACGTCTCATATCACTGCTAAATGCCTGAGCTGGATAAATAAAAAGTTGATACGTTTATTTGTTTACAGCGCCTAACTGGCAAACGCATCCGGAATCCGCTTCAAATCCACAAGTGCAAGGCCGCGACCGTAATGGGCTTCGGTCAGGTCTGGCTGCAGCGCGATCGCCCGGTCAAAACTCGCCAGTGCCAGATCCGGCAGCCGCAGGGCCAGAAGCGAGATGCCGCGATTGCTATGGGCCTGCCCAAAGGGTGCCTTGACGGCTATGGCCTTGTCAAAGCATTCCAGCGCGGCTTGATGCCGCTTTAATTCCAGCAGGGTGACGCCCTTGTTGTAATAGGCCATCGTGGCCTTGGGTGCCAGTGCGATGGATCTGTCAAAACTCTGCAAGGCCTCGGAATACAACTTGAGCGCATGCTGGGTGGTGCCGCGATTATTGTGGGCTTCAGGATAGTTCGGGTCTATCGCGGTCGCCCGGGCATAGCAATGCAGCGCCATTTCATACTGTTTCAGGCAAAAGCAGGCGCGCCCACGTCCGTAATAGGCTTCCGCGTGGTTTGAATCCAGCGCAATCGCCTTTTCAAAACACGGCATCGATTCCTCATAGCGTTGGGTTTCTAGCAGCGCGACACCCAGGTCACTTTGCGCGTCCGGGTGATCGGGGTTGTTCGCAAGCGCCTTTTGTAGCAAGGGGATCGCCTGCCCGGGCTTCCCGGATTGAATGAAAACCACTCCCAGGAAATACAGCGCGTCGCAATGGTCCGTGTCGAAATGGTCCGGCTGCAACTGAAGCGCTTGTTCGTATAATGATTGCGCTTGTCCCAGCATGCCTTTTCGATGCATTGCCAGGCCATCCCTGCCTTTGTCCTGAGCGAGTGCCCTTGCATTGCCGTTCACGTGCGCCCGGGGTGGTCTGATGTGTTCACGAATTTGATCATGTGCGGGTTTTCGAAGCGGCATTCCACCTTGAATGGGCGGAATTTTAAAGAGTTTCGCGGCAGAAAAGGTGTTGAAATTCAGCATATGAAGCAGTGTTCCGGAAGCTACGCAAATTTGAAAAATTCCTGCCGACTGTCAGGGCGCTGCGCTTGAAGCGCGTATCCCCGGCGTTGCTACAGATATTCCAGCGCGCCGTCCTGGCCTTCCAGAGAGGTGACTGGCAGACTGCAGAACGTCTGTGCCGCAAGGCGCTGGGCGAGAAGGCGGACGAGAAGGCGGACTATGCCGACGTGCTCAGCCTGTTGGGCATCGTTCTGGCGCAGACCGGTCGCGCCCGGGAAGCCTCCGGCTATCTGTCACGCGCGGCGGCAGTCAGTCCCGGGGACGCATCGATCCGGATCAATCTTGGCAATGTGCTCAGGGAACTGGAGCGCCACGAGGAGGCCCTGGCCTGTTACGACAGAGCCCTTGCCATCCAGCCGGGCAACGCCTTGGCACATCTTAATCGCGGCGTTACCTTGCTCGAACTCGGCCGCACCGAGGACGCGCTCGCGTGCTGTGAACGCGCACTTGAACTGAATCCGGATCATGCTCCGGGCTGGAACAATCGCGGCAACGCACTGCAGCAGGCAGGGCGGCTGGAGGAGGCTCTGGCCAGCTACGAGAGCGCTATCAGACTCCAGCCCGACTTTGCCGATGCTTTTTACAACCGTGGCAATACGCAGAAAGAACTTGCTCGCCTGCCTGAGGCGAAGTCGAGTTATGAGCAGGCAATCCTGTTCCGGCCGGATTTTGATGATGCCAGTCTCAACCTCGGCGTTACCCTGCAGGAACTCAATCAGTTGGACGATGCGCTTGCGGTTTTCGAGCAGGCGATCAAGCGCAACCCGCGCTTTGCCGCGGCCTTGAGCAACCGCGGCGGCCTGCTGGAAAGGATGAATCGCCTGGAGGAGGCCCTTGCCAGCCACGAGCAGGCGCTGGCGATCAGCCCGGATAACGCTGAATTTCATTACAACCGTGGCAACACCCTCAAGGCACTGAAGCGACGCGATGAGGCGTTGGCGAGCTACGACCGGGCTATCAGCCTGAGTCCTGCCTATGCGCAGGCCTGGCTAAACCGCGGTGTGCTCCTGCAGGAAATCTGGCGGCTGGAGGAAGCATTGGCGTGCTTTGATCGAGCCATCGAGCTCAAGCCGGATTACGCGGAAGCCTGGAGTAACCGCGGCGTTGCCCTGCAGGAATCCGAGCGGCTGGAGGAGTCGCTTGCCAGCTACGAAACGGCAATCGGGAGCAGGCCGGATTATGCGCAGGCTCACTACCATCTTGCCCTGCTGAGTTTGTCGCGCGGTGATTTTGCGCGCGGCTGGAAGGAATTCGAGTGGCGCTGGAAAACCGACGAATTCCGCGGCCAGGCCTATCAAGCCGTGGCGCCTGCGTGGGACGGCGGCAGGGTCAAGGGTTCGATCCTGGTGCGCAACGAGCACGGCATCGGTGACGAAATATTCTATTCGGGCATGCTTGGCGAGCTGCGGAATTTGGCGGAATCGCTCACCGTCTGCATTGATCCCCGGTTGCTGGCGTTGTATCAGCGATCCTTTGAAAATATCAACTTTGTCGCCGGGCTGGAAACAGACCGGCAATATGATGCAGAGATTCCGATGGGCAGCCTGGGCCGATACCTGCGCAACGGCCTCGAGGCCTTCGGCAACGCCGGTGGCGCTTATCTGCGCGCCGACGCCGAGCGTGCGCGCAGCCTGCGGACCCGATTGACGCGCAATCGCCCCCTGGTTTGCGGCGTGTCATGGATCAGCAAGAGCGCGGCCTCGGGCGTGAACAAGAGCATGCGTCTGCCGGACCTGCTGCCGGCTTTGAATCTGCCTGGGTTCGAGTTCGTCGACCTTCAATATGGCGATACCCGCGAGGAGCGCGCAGAACTGCTTGCCGCCCACGGATTGACGCTGCAAAAGATGGAGGACATTGACAACTTCAATGATATCGACGGACTTGCTGCGTTGATTGAGGCCTGCGATGTCATCGTCACCGTGAGCAATACCACGGCACACCTCGCCGCGGCCATGGGAAAACCGGTCTTGCTGATGCTGCCCTTTTCGCCGGGGCTGCTGTGGTACTGGCACCGCGAGCGCGGCGACAGCCCATGGTATTCGAGTGCGCGATTGTTCCGGCAGGGAAAAATTGGCGATTGGCAGGGTGTTGTTCGCAGGGTCGGTGAGACGCTGCAAAATTTTGAGAAGTGCCGACGCTTCACCCCCCTCCCCCTCGACAAATCCGGCCAGGATTGAACCGACCTCTATAGCGGGCCGACCAGC
>JBCKLP010000043.1:0-15764 GCA_038903735.1 Burkholderiales bacterium
GCCTCCGCGTGCGTCGACGACAGCCAGTTGGACGAGAAGCTCAAGCAGCTGGTTGCCCATCACATACTTCCGCTTCTGTCCCCGAGCGCCGTGGAGAAAGCCGTCGTCGCGGTTTAGGCCGCAGAGCGAGGCCATGAGGGCTTTGTGATTACGCATACGCGTTTTGAAGGTCTTCTGCGTCAGAATCTCGACGTATGCATCGAACGGCGGGAGTTTCAGGTCCACGATAGTCTGTATTTCCGGATCCTGTTCCTCTCCGTTCTCGATCCTAGTTACATCGCTGAGCTTCAGCCGGAAGAAAGCGTCTACGTCTTTGTGGCCCATGAACTTCACGAGTTCATCGAGAGCACCGCTGTAGCCTGGGAACGTGCGGGCGAACTCGTCGAGTTTCGCCAGTTTGTAGTGCGACCGGAAGTAGCGGTACATGGCGGCGTAGTGTCTGGCGACGTTGTCCTTAGCGAGATCATCGCTGGTCTCGTTCTGGCCGTTGGTGAGGTCCACGAAGATGTCGGGGTGGTAATTACAGCTCGAGAGTTCGTTGAGCGAATCGCCCTTGGTGGCTTTGCACCGGGTGCAGCGGAACTTCTTCGTCTCCACGATGCCATTCACGAGCGAGAAGCTCTTGATGCAGTACAAGGCCGTGTGGAAGGACAGAAGCATCATTAGGTACTGGATCAACTCGCGGCGTGGGATGCTCTGCTTGTAGACCAAGAGGCGGGCCGTGTCGTTGACGATGAGTTGCTTCTGAGCCAGGCAGAGGAAATCGTGTGTGGCGACCTTCTTCTTGCGGTCGGCCATGTCCACCTTGAAGTGCTCCAGGAGGCGGAGGAGGAAGAGGGTTTCGATGTCGAGGTTCTTGGCCTCGGGTTCGTGAATCTTTAGGTCGTGTTCACCAAAGTCGGTGGTCCCGAGCGTGAGGAACGGCAGAAACGATTCCGTGTCGAGCAGGCCGGAGTCCCGAAAAATGTTGTAGAGGAACACGCTCACGTCGCGATCCTGGCTGCGGATGCGCGGATCCAGGAGTTTGATGGTGCTCATGTGGATAGGCTTCATGCTGGCGATGCGGGCCTCGCCGGCGTGGCCGCGACCTTCCTTCACGCAGGTTGTGAAGTCGCTGGCGAGCCAGTGCTCCAGTAGACGCTTGCGCTGGGGGTCGTCCTTTATTCCCTGGAAATGCTCCTTGTCCTGAGTGATGATCTCGACCAGATCTTCTGGGTGAAGTGTGGCCTTGGTCGTCGTGGTGATGGGCAGGCCCTTCGTCCGGACCAACACCAGGAGACGAGCGAATGCCTGCTCAAAGATGACGTTGTTGGCGTCGATCGGCATCGCCTTCGGAAAGCGAAAAGCTTTGTGTTTCTTGTCGAGAGCCACAGCATCACCCTCCAAGTTTCGACATCACTAGCCTAGCCGTTGGATCGCTCTTAATTTCGAAAAGGTTCGTGTCGTCCTCGGTCAGGAAGATGCGGTCAGACCGCTTCGTTGTGACCCGGCGCTTGAACATCTCTAGGTTCAGGAAGAAGGTGCGAATCTCACTGGCCGTGGGGACATAGCCGTCGCGAATCCGACAGAGAATCTCGAACAGGTCCAAGGGGATTTCGAGCTCCGCGTTCTTGTCTACGTGGCGATAGTAGAGGCAGTTGGGGAGATGTTCGAGGAAGTCGGCCTGGACGCCGAGGTCTTTCACTACGACTTCGAAATCCGACGCCGGGAATCCATAAAAGGACTTGGTCTGGGTGCGCTTCGTGGCGGCTGAGCGCAAGCACAGGTGTTCCTGCCCGACGGTCTCGTTGTAGATGCGTTCGGACTTGCTGATTGCGAGCGTCAGTTCATCTCTGAGCGCGTTCCCGATATCCGCTTTCGCCTGAATAACCTCTAAGAAGCGGTCGAATTGGCGATATGGCAGGAGATCCTTCCAAGTGGGCAGGCCAGCTGCCTTCATCTTGGCTTCGTCGCCCTCAAAGAAGAGTTTTCGGCGCATCGCAGCATGGAACACGCGGGCGTTCTCGCGCCGAACTGGGTCGTCGTCCTGTGTGCCTTCTGGGCGATTCTGGTAGAGCACCTTAAGGTGCGGGATGTCCGCGTTTGAGACGATATCGGTAGGCATGAACAGATCCAGCACTTCGGAGCTGTCGGGCGCGTGGAAATGGATGAAGTTGTCGAGTTTCGGGTTGCAGACGCGCGCCACGTCCGAGTCAGACAGAAGTTGTGCGATACGATCCTTCTCCTCTCCGTTAAAGGCCGCGTTGTAGTAGAAATCAAGGATCATCTGCGTGCCGTCGCGAAGATTCCCGTGGATTTTCTTGCAGGGTGACTTCCCGAACAGGATGAGCGAGAGAATCGAGCGCAGGTCTCGCATGGTGATGTGACGGATCTTGCGGAAGTGGACGGCCAGGAGCAGGTGCTTAAGGCGCCGGCGGATTTCCGTGCCACGATTTGGGTCACTGAGATTCGCGACGTTGTAACGAAGTGGGCAGAAGTCAACATCCTCGCAGGGAGTCTTGGTGCAGGTCTCCCAAAAGTAGGGTTCGAGAAGCTTGTCAAGAAGCAGATCTACGATGCTTGTGCCGTCCTCCGTGGTGTCCACGACAGAGCGCAAATTGAGATTCACGAACACGAGTGTGTCGTGCGGCTTGAAATCAGCGTCGTCGAGATAGTGATGGACTTGCCTGCCGAGCCAACGGTACTGGTGTTTATGCAGTATGAAATCCCGGAGCTTGCCCTCGTTAATAGCAATCACCTTGGTGAAGTCACCCTCAGGGGCCTTCTCCCCCTCCAATTCGTGGAAAAAGCCTGCAAGCACGGCGTCGTTGGCGGAGCCTTCGAAGTCTTGACTGCCATCGTAGAGAGTCTGGTATGTGACGCCACTGAGCGAGAACGTGCAGCCGTTGTCGGTGCGTTTTGACACCTTGGCTTTCCGGTCGGTGACGATCTTCTCGAGGTGTTGGATGAAGGCAGTCTTGCCATCCCCGGCATTGCCGGTGAGGATCACGAGTTTCGTCTTCGGGGCGAGGATGCGGGGAATGAGATTGCGGTCGAGCTTCGTTTCGACATAGGTCCCGGGGTCGTAACCGCGGGTGCCACCGGTGCTGCGATCGCTCTGACTGTAGATAGTCAGGAAGGCGTCAACGTGGGGATTGATGGTCGTCATTTCAGTTCCCTCTGCGGCCGATTTCTTCCCACTCATTTTCGAACCTCCCGATGATTCCTTGCTCTGCAAAACTGTAGTATGCCTTGTCGCCGACAATGACGTGGTCCTGCACCTTGACGTCCATGACCTTCCCCGCGAAAACAGCTCGGCGTGTGAGGTCGGTATCCGCTCGACTCGGAGCGGGATCGCCGGATGGATGGTTGTGGACGAGTACGATGCTGGCCGCCCGGCGTTGCAGTGCCACGGACATAATCTCGCGAGCGTAGATGCTGGTTTCAGTGACCGTGCCGTCGTCCATGCGGACGCGTCCCAGCGACTTCCGCTTGCCGTTCAGGAGGAGGATTTCAAAGACCTCATGCTTGAGGTCGCGCAAATGAGGGCCGAAGAGGTCCACGACCTGGGTTGCGGACTTGATTGGCGCCGACGGAGCGGACGGTTCTGCCCAAAATCGGCGAGCGATTTCGATAACGGCAATGAGTGATGCTGTTTTGGCGGTTCCCAAGCCCTTGATCTTGCGCCACTCAGCAAGATCGGCGTCGGCCATGCGCCGGAAGCCGCCGAAGTGCGCCAACACAGTCCGCGCAAGATCGACGGCCGACGCACCCTTGGTGCCGAGGCGGATGGGGATTGCGAGCAACTCCGCGTCTGAGAGGGCGTATGAACCCTCGCGTAACAGCTTCTCTCGTGGCCGTTCTGTTAGCGGCCATTCCGAGATCGGTCTTCGCTTCACTGTATCCCCGCCTCTTCTCTCGATTCGTAGATGCGAAACGCTGGACTCCAGCTTCTGTCGGCCCAACTACTCATCGGCGAATTCGCCAGATATCGCTTTTTCGCCGCAGCCTTGGATCCCATAAATCCTCTTCGATTCAATACCCTGCTCAAGGTATTGCTGATATACAAGTCTGATCTACCTCACTTTTCTGGTCAAGCATTTGAAACCCCCGGGGAAATCTCGAATGTCCGAAACGCTTTGCCGGCAGCAAGGTTTCCCTGTTTCGCCAATTCGCGACAAGCATGACTCCATCGAAAAAGAATGCGCTCTCCAAGCCCGGATCATCTACCGCTGATATAGCCTGTTTTTGATATTAAAACATGCCAGGATATCCGTCTACAATTGATTTTCACAAACAATTCTTATGAATTACGTTTGTGAAACCACCGCTATCGAAATGCTTGACTGGCTGCTTTATAGCAACTCCCACTCAGCTCAACTCCGCTCAACGCCGCTCCGCCTTGCCTTCGTTCCAGAAGCGCTCCATCGCCAGATAGGTGTAGGAGGCTGACCAGCCGATGAGCAACAGGCCGTTCAGCGCTTCGACACCGGCGATCAGGCGCACCGAGCCTGCGGGGGTCAGGTCACCGAGGCCGAGCGAGGTATAGGTCTCGGCGGAAAAGTACATGCAGTTGAGCAGCGAAAATACTGCCGGATCACCGAGGCTGCCAACGCCCATGTGCTCGATGAGCACGAAGATGACGGCACCGTAGACCGCGATCTCCAGCGCATGGGCAAAGAACGTGGCGAAGATGACCACCAGCAGTTTCGAGCGCGCCGGCACCCTCAGCGCCGGCAATACGTCATTCAGCGCCCGCAGCACTTCGTAGTGGATCACTATCGTCAGGGCGACGAGCAAGAGGGACGCGATAATCACGCTCAGCATAGCCAGCCTTCAGTTTGCCGTTCCGGGAAGCGAAGGCCTCAGGGCGCCGCATCACCGACGGACGCCGGATTGCGCCAGCCCCCGCCCAGCGCCTTGTAAAGCGCCACCGATGCCTGCAGGCGTGAGAGACGCACCTGCGCCGCCTGATCCTGCGCGGCAAACAGGGTGCGCTGCGCATCCAGTACGCTCAGGAGGTCGTCGGAGCCTGCCTTGTAGCGCAACTCGGCAAGTTCGAGGGAGCGTCGCGCGCCATCGCGCACCTGCTGCTGCAATACTTCCTGGTCCGCGGTGCGCCCGGCCGCTGCAAGACTGTTCTCCACATCGGCGAGCGCGGCGAGGATGGCACGGCGATAGGTCTCCACCAGTTCGCGCTCGCGCGCGCTGGCAATGTCCACCTGTGCCTGCAGCCGCCCGGCGTTGAAAATCGGCTGCAGCAGCGTGGCGCCCAGCGACAGGGAGCGCGTCGGGCTGGCAAGCGAGAGGAGATCGGCGCGCGCCAGGCCCAGCGAACTGGTGAGTTGGAAGGTGGGCAAGAGCGCGGCGCGCGCGGCGCCGATGTTGGCGTTCGCGGCGGCAAGCTGGGCTTCGGCGCTGGCGATATCGGGGCGGCGCAGCAGCAGTTCCGAGGGCAGGCCGGGCGCGGCCACCGGCACGCCCAGGTCGGTGATGGAGCTCGCCGCCACCTGAAATCCCCCCGGAGGACGGCCCAGCAAAAGGGCCAGCACCGCCAGCGCCTGGCGCTCCTGCAATTCGAGCGGCGGCACCGAGGCGCGCAGCGTGATGAGCGCAGTCTGCTGGCGGTTGAGATCCAGCGCCGAGGCATTGCCGAACTTGACGCGCGAATTCACCACCGCCAGCACGCGCCCGGCGATGGCGACATTCTCGCGCGCCACACGCAGGCGGTCACGCACCGAGAGCACCTGGAAGTAGCCATTGGCCACACCCGACACTAGGGTCAGGCGCGCGGTTTCGGCATCGAAGCGGCTGGCGGCCAGCGTGGACTGTGCCGCGCGCAGGCCCGAAGCGTTTTTCTCCCAGAAGTCGATCTCGTAACTCGCCGACAGCGACAGGCTGCTGGCGTCGGTCGCAATGGTGCGACTGGCGTTCGACGCGCGCGATTCGGCGCGCGAGCTACCGGCATTCAGGTTGAGCGCCGGAAACAGGGGTGCGCCCGCCACCCGCGCCTGCGCCTCAGCCTGCTCAATGCGGCGCATGGCAATGGCAAGGTCGGGATTGGCATCAATTGCCGCGATCACCAGCGTGGCCAGTTCCGCTGAGCCAAAGCCCTGCCACCAGTCCGCGGCGAGCGGCGAGGTTTTGTCACTCGCGGCTTGCTCGAATGCAGCGGGCACTGCCACGCCATGCGAAGGCGAAGGCGGGTTCGGCGTGGCGCAGGCGGCAAGCAGCGCCGCAAGCGCACAGATCACCGTGCGTGAGGAAAGTGGCTGCTTCCGGTTCATCGTCACTTGCTCATTCCGCAGCCAGCGCGACCACCGGGTCGAGGCGCGCCGCCTTCCTTGCCGGCATGTATCCGAATATCACGCCGGTGGCAAAGGCGCAGCCGAAGGCCAGCATCACCGGCCCTGCGGAAAACACGATGGGCTTACCGAAGCTCTGAATCAATGCCGCAGCCCCCAGTCCCACGGCCACACCGATCAAGCCCCCCAGCGAGGACACCACCAGCGCCTCAGTGAGGAACTGCTGCATGATGTTGCGGGTGCGCGCGCCGGTGGCCATGCGGATGCCGATTTCACGGGTGCGCTCGGTGACGCTCACCAGCATGATGTTCATCACCCCGATGCCGCCCACCAGGAGCGAGATGGCTGCCACCGCGCCCAGCAGCAGCGTCAGCGTGTTCTGTGTCTCCGAGGCGGCTTCGATAATGGAGGCCATGTTGCGGATGAAAAAATCATTGGTGCGGTGGCGCTCAAGGAGCAGATCGTTTACCGCCTCCTGGGTCTCGTCGATGCGTGACACGTCCTCCACCGCGACGGTGAGCGTTCGCAAATGGCGCTGGCCGAAAAGCCGCAGGCTGCCGGTGGTGAGCGGCACCAACACCACATCATCCTGGTCGGAGCCAAAGGGCGTCGCACCCTTAATGGCCATCACACCGATCACCTGGCAAAGGATGTTGTTCACCATGATGTACTTGCCCACCGGATCAACGCCGCGCTGAAACACGGTGTCAACCACGGTCTGACCGATCACCGCCACTGAGGCGTACTGGCGCACGTCGTTGGCCGAGAAGAAGGTGCCGCTGGCGAGTTCCCAGTTGCGGCCCACGGGAAACATTTCCGAGGTTGCGGTGACCGAGGTCTGGTAATCGACGTTGCCAAAGCGCACCGTCGCGCCGCCACCCATTTCGGGCACCGCCGCGAGTACGTTGGGCAATTTGGCAATCGCCTCGCCATCCTCGGGTATGAGCGTGGCAATGCCCCCGCCCTTGCCACCGCGATTGGCGCCACCAGGGCGCACCAGGAGCAGGTTCGATCCCAGCGAGCTGATGCGATCCATCACCGCCTGGCGCGCGCCGTCGCCCACCGCCAGCATGGTGATCACCGAGCCCACGCCAATGACGATGCCCAGCAACGTGAGCACGGTGCGGAACAGATTCGCGCTCAGCGCGCGCACCGCGGTGCCGGCGGCTTCCATCAAGCCTGTCAGCAGCGGAATATCACGATCCTGAATCGGCGGTAACTCGGGTACTTCGTCCGCCGCGGGCGGTGGCGGACCGACATCGGAAACAATGACGCCGTCGCGAATTTCGATGATGCGCCGCGCCTCACGCGCCACCTCGGGCGCGTGGGTGATGAGGATGATGGTGTGGCCGCGCTTCGACAGATCGCGCAGCAGGTTCATCACCTCGGCGCCGCTTTTTGAATCCAGCGCGCCGGTGGGCTCATCTGCAAGGATGATGCGCCCGCCGTTCATCAGCGCGCGCGCAATCGACACGCGTTGCTGCTGGCCGCCGGAGAGTTGATTGGGCCGGTGATCCAGGCGATCGCCCAGCCCCAGCGTTTCAAGGAGCGACTCGGCGCGTTCGGCGCGCTCGGCAGGCGGCATGCCCGAATACACCGCGGGCACTTCCACGTTCTCGACAGCGGTTGCGGTGGCGATCAGGTTGTAGCTCTGGAACACGAAGCCGAAAGCCTCGCGCCGCAGCCGGGCCAGTTCGTCGCGGTCGAAATCCGAAACGTCCTCGCCCATGTAGCGGTAGCTGCCCGTCGTGCAATGATCGAGGCAGCCCAGAATATTCATGAGCGTGGTCTTGCCCGAGCCCGAGGCGCCCATGATGGCCATGAATTCGCCGGGGTAGATCTTCAGTGAAATGCCGTGCAGAACCTCCACCGCCAGCTCACCGCTGCGATAAGTCTTGGTGACATCGACCAATTCGATCAGCGGCGCGGCCTGCGCGATGCCGGGTTCGATGCGGGGTTGTTGGTTGCGATCCATGGTGATCAGATTCTAGGCGTGAACTTGGGCGCGCCCCCACCTTTCTGTGCCCCGCCCGGCCCCGCGCCGCGTGTTGTTAATTGCACCCGTTCGCCAAGCTCAAGGCCTTCGAGAATCTGCGCCGACACGCGGTTCATCATGCCGATTTTCACCTCGCGCTCCTCGAAGGTTCCGTCCTCCTTGGCCACGCGCACGATGGCGCGTCCACTGGCAAACTGGGCGCGCGGGTCAATGCCCGGCCCCGGCGCACCGCCGCGTCCCTGCGAACCGCCTTTGCCCTCGCCGCCGCCTTTTTTTGCACCGCCACCTTCGCCGCCCTTGCCCTCGCCACGGGGACGACCTTCGGGCCTGCCTTCGCCACGTCTTTCGCCTGCGCCCTTGCTTTCGCCAATTTTTCCCTCAGCGCCTTTGAAGCGTCCCTCCGGCGTCGCCTTGCCCTCGCCGCCTTTGGCAGCGCCCTCAACCATGGCCTGCGGGCCGCCGGCACCTTTCGCAACCTCCGTCTTGCCAGCGCCATCCTTGGCAGAATCTCCCTTGCCGCCGCCCCGGCGCCCGCCCGCGCCGGGCACGGGCCGCAGCGCGGTAATCGGCACAAAAAGTGCATCCTTCGCACTGGCGGCGATGAAAAATACCTGTGCCGTCATCTGCGTCATCAGATCTCTCGTCGCATTGGGCACGTCGAACAGGGCGTCGTAGAGCACCACGTTATTGACCACTGTCGGCGTCGGATTGATCTGGCGCAACTTGCCATACCAGCGCCGGCCCTCACCGCCCAAGGTGGTGAAATAGACCTCCATGCCCACGCTCAGCTTGGGCACGTCGGCTTCGGAAACCTGCGCCTGCACGGTCATCACCGAGAGATCGGCAACGCGCAGGATGGTGGGCGCCTGCTGATTGGCATTCAGGGTCTGGCCCTGCTTGGCCGGCAAGGAGGCGACTGTTCCCGGCATGGGCGCGTAAATCTTCGTATAACCGAGATTGGCCTCGTTGCCGCGCAGGCTGGATTCGGTCTGCTGCATCTGCGCGCGGATCGCATCGATCTGCGCGCTGAACGAGCGCACGGACGCTTCGGCACTTTGCAGGACCTCGGCCGTGGTGGCATTTTCGGACATCAAGCCGCGCTGGCGCGCCTGCTGCAGTTGCGCAAGTGCCATTTGAGATTGCTTGTCGGCCAGCAGCGCCTGTTGGTTACGCAACTGCGCCTGATCGGCATCGACGCGCGCCTGGTACACGGTGGGATCGATTTCGGCGAGCAGATCGCCCGCCTTGACCGCGGAGCCGATTGCCACGTGCAGCACCTTCAACTGTCCCGACACCTGCGTGCCCACATCGACGAAATCGCGAGGCTGCAAGGTTCCGGTGGCGGTCACCGCGTCCTCCAGATCGCCGCGCTGCACCGGCACCGTGACGACGCGCTCGCTCGCCTTGCCCTTATCGGACCAGGTCTTCCAGCCATACCAGCCGCCACCTGCCAGCGCGGCGAGCAGCAGCAACAGCAGAATCCAGAGGAGGGGACCGCGCCGCCGCCTGCGCCGTGTCCTGGGGAGGGGCGCCACCACCGGTGCCGGTGCCGCCGGTTTATCGACTGAACTTTCCATTCAAAAAACCCCGAACGCGTTTTGCAGCGCGCAGTGTAGCGGCGAAATTCGCCGGCTACCTCATCAATGATGTAAGCGATTGTTTCTTTGCATCGGACACGCGGGCCGCAGACATTCCATGCAGCAAAATGTCAGCGTTCGCCGCGGGCGGCAAACGCCAGGCTGATCGCGGCAAAGCCTGACCCGTCTGAATCGCGCTCCACCCTTAGTCTTCGCCGGTATCGTGATCGGGATGATTGGCAGCGCCCAGTTTCCAGTAACCCTGGGTATTGACTGCGCTGCGCTCCATGCCACGTTCCTGCAACAGGTGCTGGCGCAGCCTGCGCATGCACATCGCTTCACAAGCCACCCAGGCGCGCCCGTTGCCCTGCGGCCATTGCAAGGCGCGCAGCGCGGCTTCCAGTTTGCTTCCCGGCGCGCTGTCGCCGCGATGCAGCCAGGTGAGGTCCATGGTCGCGGCGCTTTGCAAGGCCAGTTGTTCGCCAGCGTCTTCGACCTCGATGAAAACCAGCGCGCGGGTGCTCGCGGGAAGCACTTCCAGAATGGTCGCCGCCGCCGGCAGCGCAGAGGCATCGGCTGCAATGAGGTACCAGTCCGCCCCGGCGTCCGCTTGATAGGCGCGCCGCGGCGCAACCACCACCAGCGAATCGCCCGGTCGCACGCGCGCTGCCCAGGCCGAGGCCGGACCATTGTCACCATGCAATACGAAATCGATATCCAGTTCCTGTGCCTGCGGATCCCAGCGGCGCGGCGTATAGGCGCGGCTGATCGGTCGCGGCACGCCTTCGGCATATTCCGCGCCGTTGGGTCCCCACACCGGCAACACCGGCTTGTCCTGCCCTGGTGCAGGCAACAGCACACGCACATGCCCGGCCACGCCTTGGGTCGAAAAACCGGCGAGTTCATCGCCTGTCACTGTGATGCGCGCCATGCGCGGCGTGATTAGATTGACCCGGCTCACCTGTACCGCGCGGTACTGGGGTTTGGGGCGGACACGGCGTGCGGGAGGGGCAATCGTGGCATTGCTATCGGATAGGGACATGGATTCTCGCTCGGATGAATGTGCAGGAAAAACCTTGGGACGACCAGGATGCGATGGGGTTGATGCGATGGGGTTGAAGCGATGGGGTTGAAGCCCTTATCGTTTGGCTATTGATGATAATTATTCTCATCTGAAAGGTCAAATCAGACGGATAGCGCAGACGGATAGCGCGGCTCAGGTGAACAGCACCTCGACATTTTCAGGCTGCAGCCAGGTGCGCAATTCCGCGAGCAAGCTGTCATCGGGGCACACCCGCCAATCATCCGAGAGCCGCACCTCCACGCTGGCGCCACCGTTTTCATAACGGATTGCCACCGGGCAGCCGCCGTTGCGATAGGGCTCGAGAATTTTCTTCAGGCGGGTGGCACCGGCAGCACCTTCCGCAGAAACATTACCGTTCATGGAGAGGCGCATCAGGCGCGCGAACCGTCCCCGTGCCGTGGCCAGATCAAAAATGCGCTCGGCGCGCACCCGCAGGCCGCCGCTGAACGGGTCTTCGCTGACCTTGCCCTGGATCACTACCGGGCGGTCCTCCTTGAGGAGTTCGCGGTTGGCTTCAAACAATTCCGCGAAGGCGGTCACTTCGATTTGCGCCGTACCATCCTCCAGTACCAGCACCGCCATGCGTCCGCTGCGCGTCTGCTGCATGCGCGTGCCGACGATGATGCCGGCGAGCAGCGTGCCCTCACCCCGCGCCGAAAGTTCACTCAGCCGGGTTTTCACGAAACCGGCAATGTCGCGGCGATAGGTCTCGAACGGGTGCCCGGAGTAGTAATAGCCGAGCGCTGCCTTTTCCTCGCGCAGGCGCTCCGGCTCGCTCCAGCGCGGCACCTCCACCGCTTTCATCACCGCGCTGGCAGCCTCGTCGGCACCACCGAACAGACTGTTCTGCCCGGCGGCGCGCCCGGCCTGTTCGGCAGCCTCCATGGCGATGCCCACGGTGGCCAGGGTACTGGCGCGGTGCTCATGCAGCGTATCGAAGGCCCCGGCCCTTACCAGTGCCTCGATTGCGCGGCGGTTGACGATGCGCTTGTCCACGCGCTGGCAGAAATCAAATATGTCCTTGAACAGGCCGTCGGCCTGCCGTGCGCTCACCAGCGCGAGGACCGCCGATTCGCCGGCGCCCTTGATCCCGCCCAGCCCGTAGCGGATGGTTTTCGCGTCCACCGGATCGAAGCGGTAAATGCTCTGGTTCACATCCGGCGGCAGCAGCTTGAGTCCGTTGGCGAGCGCGTCATCACGGAACTGGTGCATTTTGTCGGTATCGTCCATCACCGCCGACAAGTTGGCCGCCATGAAGCAGGCCGCGTGATGCGCTTTCATGTACGCGGTCTGATAGGCCACCAGCGCGTAGGCCGCGGCATGCGACTTGTTGAATCCGTAGCCGGCGAATTTTTCCATCAGGTCGAACAGTTCGCTCGCCTTGAATTCGCTCAAGCCATTTTTGGCCGCGCCGGCAGCGAAAATGTCGCGCTGCCTGGCCATTTCCTTCGGGTCTTTCTTGCCCATGGCACGGCGCAGCAGGTCGGCACTGCCCAGCGAATAGCCGCCGATGATCTGCGCCATCTGCATCACCTGCTCCTGGTAGACCATGATGCCGTAGGTCTCCGAGAGAATCGCCTCGACGCGCGGATCAGGATAGATCACCGACTGGCGGCCCTGCTTGCGCTCGCAGAAATCCGGTATCAGGTCCATAGGGCCGGGCCGGTACAACGCCACCAGCGCCACAATGTCCTCAAAGCGGTCGGGGCGCGCGCGCTTCAACAAATCGCGCATGCCGCGTGATTCAAACTGGAACACTGCGCTGGTATTGGCAGTGGTGAACATCTGGTAGGACTTGGCATCGTCCAGCGGAATGGCATTGAGGTCGAATGCCGGGTCTGTCAGGCGGCGCACGTGACGAACCGCCCAGTCAAGGATGGTGAGCGTGGTGAGGCCGAGAAAGTCGAATTTCACCAGGCCGATGGCCTCCACATCGTCCTTGTCCAGTTGCGATATGGTGTTGCCAGTGCCCTGCGCCGCGTACAGTGGGCAGAAATCGGAGAGCTTTCCGGGTGCGATCAGAACCCCGCCCGCATGCATGCCGACGTTGCGCGTGAGGCCCTCCAATTGCATGGCCAGTTCCAGCAACTGGCGCGTGTCCTCGTCATTTTTTTCGCGCAGGTTGATCTGCGGCTCGACTTCACGCGCATAAATTGTCTGCGTGTCGTTCTTGTCGGTGCGCCGGCGCAGGGTGATGGTCCTGCCCGGCTGAAAGGGAATGAGCTTGGCCAGTTCGTCGGCGCGGCTGTAGGGCCATTCCAGCACTCGCGCCACATCGCGCACCACCGCCTTGGCAGCCATGGTGCCAAAAGTGGCAATCTGCGAAACCGAATCGCGGCCGTATTTCTGGCGCACGTAATCGATGACGCGGTCGCGCCCGACCTGGCAGAAATCGATGTCGAAGTCGGGCATGGACACCCGCTCCGGATTCAGGAAGCGCTCGAACAGCAGGTTGTAGCGCAGCGGATCGAGGTTGGTGATGCCCAGTGAATAGGCCACCAGAGACCCGGCGCCCGAGCCGCGCCCCGGCCCCACCGGAATGCCGCTGGGGAACTGCTCATCGCGATAGGCTTTTGCCCAGTTGATGAAATCGGCAACGATAAGAAAGTACCCGGAAAAGCCCATGCCGACGATAGTCTTCGCTTCGAATTCAAGGCGCCTCTGGTAGCGCGGCAACGACGCGGCGCGCGCCGTCTCGCCGGGAAATAGAAATTTCATGCGCGCTTCAAGGCCGATCTTGGCCTGATCAAGCAGGTACTGCTCGAGGCCAACCCCGTCCGGCGTGGGAAACAGCGGCAGGCTGGTCTTGCCCATCGGCAATTCGAAATTACAGCGGCGCGCTATCTCCACGCTGTTCGCCAGCGCCTCGGGCAGATCGGCAAACAGCTCGCTCATTTCCGCCTGGCTCTGGAAATAACATTGCGGAGTGAACTGGCGCACGCGGCGCTGATCGCCGAGCACATAGCCCTCGGCGATGCACACCCGTGCCTCGTGCGCCGTGTACTCCGCCTCGGTGGCAAACTGGACCGGATGGGTGGCCACCACCGGAAGCTTGAGTTCGCCTGCCAGCCCCAAGGCGCCGTTGATCCAGGCATCGCCATGCGTCATGCCGGCGCGCTGTATCTCCAGGTAAAACCGGCCGGGGAAAAGCTCCGCCCAGATCTTGGCGAGCTTTTTGGCCAGTGAACGATTACCCTGCAGCAGCGACGCTGCCACTTCGCCCTGCTGCGCACCGGACAGGCAGATCAGGCCCTCGGTGCCATCACTGAACCATTGCCGGTTGATTTCGCCGCGGCCGCGATGCTGGTTCTCCAGCCATGCCCTCGACAGCATTGCGGAGAGGCGCAGATAGCCCGCGTGCGACTGCACCAAGAGCAGGCAGCGAAACGGCTTGTCGCGCTCGGCCTCGTTGGTGATCCAGACATCGCAGCCGATGATGGGCTTGATGCCCGCAGCGCGCGCCGCCTTATAGAACTTGACGATGCCAAAACAGTTCGCCAAATCGGTGATGGCGAGCGCCGGCATGGCATCGTTGAAGGCCGCGGCGACTGCAGCATCAATCCGCAGCACGCTGTCGGTCACCGAATATTCGGTGTGCAGCCGCAAGTGGACGAAGCTGGGTGAGGACATTGTTTTTCTGGCGGGGTGAAGCGGCGGATTTTACACCCGCCGGTTTTTTTTCGATTCGCAAATCGCGGCAGAAAATCACGCCATCCGCAATCCCGCGCGTACGGTTTTGGGTGATACTCGCCAAGCCTTGCCGTTTCTTGAATCAGGTGATGACGAACCAGTCTGACACGGATTCCGGGGCGTTCGTCTGCCTGTTACTGGGCGGCGCCGCCATTGCGCTCTCGCCGATTTTCATACGCCTCGCCGACGTGGGTCCACTGGCGAGCGCCTTCTGGCGCGCCGGCCTGGCAGCACCGGTGCTGCTCCTCTGGGTGAGCTGGGAATGGCACCGGCTGGCGCGCGCCGGGGTGCGCTCACCTGTCGGGGCAAATATTCACCGGCAGTTGCCGCTCTGGCTGGCCGGCCTGTTCTTCGCCGGGGATCTGGCTTTCTGGCACCTGTCGGTTGCCTACACCTCGGTGGCCAACGCCACTCTGTTGTCCAACCTGGCGCCGGTATTCGTCACCCTGGGCGCCTGGCTGGTATTCCGCCAGCGCGTCTCGCGCGCCTTCCTGGGTGCCATGCTGCTTGCCTTTGCCGGCGCGGCGATATTGGTAGGCCCGGATTTCCGCCATGGAGGCACGGCACTTTACGGTGACCTGCTGGGGCTGGTGACGGCGGTTTTCTACGGCGCCTACATGCTGGCGGTGAAACAGGCGCGCAGCACGTTTTCCACCGCCATGGTGATGGCCGCCAGCACCGCCATCACGGCGCTCTGCCTGCTGCCGGTTGCTCTCAGCGAGGCCACCGGGCTGTGGCCGGCATCCACGCGCGGCTGGCTGGTACTCATTGCGCTGGCGCTGATCCCGCAGGTGATCGGGCAAAGCCTGATTGCCTATGCCATGGCGAGATTGTCGGCCTCTCTCTCGTCAGTGTCGCTGTTGATTCAACCACTGCTTGCGACCATTTACGCCAGCATCATTCTGGGCGAGGGCATCGCCGCCACACAGATTGCGGGCGGCGCGGTGGTATTGACAGGAATCTGGCTGGCGCGCCGGGCGGCGTTGAGGCCGACTGGTGGTTCGGATTGATCGAAGGTAGTCACCGCAAGCGCGGTCAGGGTGCTGCGCATCCTGGTCGAAGCGGTGAAATGAGAAAGCCCTATCGCAAGCCCGTAATTCCGGGCTTGAGTTCCGAGCCCTTTCCCGTATAAT